>NZ_JBSFLV010000124.1:0-26443 GCF_053599215.1 Streptomyces sp. NPDC001002
AAGGCCGAGGACTCCAAGTGCTGCGAAACGTGACGGAAAAGTGAGGCGTCCATTCGGTCGTCGCGACGGCCGAACAAGCGCCCGCAGAACGGGAGTCCGGTAGGCCGCGGAAGCGTATCGAGGCCCCTGTCTGCTGGTCCGGGATCGATCACCGGAGAGGAACGGCCCGCTCCGCCGGTCGGTCGACCGGTCGACCGGGACGCGCCGCGTCTTTCCGATCTCGTCCGGATTTGGACCACCCGGGTCTCGCGATACGGACGGCGGCCGGCCGACGCGGGCCGACCGCCGTGCGCGAGCGTCGGGTGTGCGGGGCCGTCAGGCGCAGAGCACCCGGGTCTCGGGCGTGTAGGCCGGGCCGCCGCTGAGGTTCGTGCTGTCGCTGAACTCGATGTAGTAGTACGAGTAGAAGCCGATGTTGCCGTTGCAGCCGGAGTCGGCGGCGATCTGCAGCGTCAGGGTCACGGTACGGCTCTGACCGGGCGGGATGGTCGCGCCGTAGTTGGTGCCGAGGTTGGCGGGGCCGGTGCCCGAGCACGGGGTGGAGCCGGTGGCGGTGGCCAGCGTGCACCCGGTGAAGCTGTACTTCAGGTCGGGGCGCTGGGTGGTCAGCCAGGTCGGGTCGATCGTCTGGTACACGAACCAGACGTCGTAGGTGTGGTTGTTGGTGAGCGTCATCGACAGGTTCACCGTGCCGCCGGGCGTGGTGGTCGCGCTGTCGGTCGAGAAGGTCACGTCGGCCTGGGCGGCCGGGGCCGCGCTCGCGCTGGGGGTCAGGCCGAACACGGCGAGGGCGAGGGCGAGTACGGCGGTGAGGCCGAGGCGTCTCAGCAGTGTGGATCTCATGGCTCGGGAGGCTAGGCAGAGGCCCCGCGCCCCGTCTGCCCCGCGAAGCACAGCGGGCACTCAGGTCGGCCAAAAGTGCATGTCTTGTGAAGGCGTTGTAAACGCTTCGTCACGTGGTGCTTCGTGGCTGGCCGCGGTCGGCCGTGCTCGACGGTGGCCGGGCGTAATTGGCGAATTTCCCACTGTTGTCACCATGGGACGTTCTTTGCCAACACACCTCACGTACCGCCGAGTTTCACATCGGCGACACCCGACCCTTCCCTGACGTTCGGCGCCCTTGCAAAACTCGCAGCGCGCGGATTCCGTAATGTTCCAGAGGAGAGGCCCTTCCCCATGCCCGAAGTCAACCGGCGCAGATTCCTCCAACTCGCGGGCGCCACCACGGCCTTCACCGCGCTCTCCAGCAGCATCGAGCGCGCCGCGGCACTGCCCGCGAACCACCGCACGGGGTCGATCGAGGACGTCGAGCACATCGTCGTCCTGATGCAGGAGAACCGCTCGTTCGACCACTACTTCGGCTCGCTCAGGGGCGTCCGGGGCTTCGGCGACCCGCGCCCGGTGACCTGGCCGAACGGCACGTCCGTGTGGCACCAGAAGGACAGCTCCGGCAAGGAGATCCTGCCCTTCCACCCCGACGCCGACGACCTGGGCCTCGCCTTCATCCAGGACCTCCCGCACGGCTGGAACGACGGCCACGCCGCCTTCAACGCGGGCAAGTACGACAAGTGGGTGCCGTCCAAGGGCTCCACGACGATGGCGTACCTGAACCGCGACGACATCCCGTTCCACTACGCGCTCGCCGACTCCTTCACCATCTGCGACGCCTACCACTGCTCGTTCATCGGCTCGACGGACCCCAACCGCTACTACATGTGGACGGGTTACACGGGCAACGACGGCAAGGGCGGCGGCCCGGTCCTCGGCAACGACGAGGTCGGCTACAGCTGGACCACCTACCCCGAGCGCCTGGAGCAGGCCGGCGTCTCCTGGAAGATCTACCAGGACGTCGGCGACGGCCTCGACGCGGCCGGCGGCTGGGGCTGGATCGACGACGCCTACCGCGGCAACTACGGCGACAACTCGCTGCTGTACTTCAACCAGTACCGCAACGCCAAGCCCGGCGACCCGCTCTACGACAAGGCCCGCACCGGCACCGACGCCACCAAGGGCGAGGGCTTCTTCGACCAGCTGAAGGCCGACGTCAAGGGCGGCAAGCTGCCCAAGATCTCCTGGATCGTCGCCCCCGAGGCCTTCACCGAGCACCCCAACTGGCCCGCCAATTACGGCGCTTGGTACGTCTCCCAGGTCCTGGACGCGCTCACCGCCGACCCCAAGGTGTGGGGCAAGACGGCGCTGTTCATCACCTACGACGAGAACGACGGCTTCTTCGACCACCTGGTCCCGCCGTTCCCGGCCGGCTCCGCCGCGCAGGGCAAGTCGACGATCGACCCCACGCTCGACCTGTTCGCGGGCGACAGCGGCCACCCGGCCGGCCCCTACGGACTCGGTCAGCGCGTGCCGATGCTGGTCGTCTCGCCCTGGAGCAAGGGCGGCTTCGTCTGCTCCGAGACGCTCGACCACACCTCGATCATCCGGTTCATGGAGCGCCGCTTCGGCGTCCACGAGCCCAACATCTCGCCCTGGCGGCGGGCCGTCTGCGGAGACCTGACCGCAGCCTTCGACTTCTCGGACAAGGACACCAAACCGGTCGCCCTGCCCGACACCGACGGCTACGAGCCGCCGGACAAGGTCCGCCACCCGGACTATGTTCCGACCCCGCCTGCCAAGGGTGTCCTGCCCAAGCAGGAGCGCGGTCTGCGCCTGGCCCGTCCGCTCAAGTACGCCCCGCGCGTGGACGGTTCGGTGGACGCGACGGCCGGCAAGTTCACGCTGAGCTTCGCCTCCGGCAGCAAGGCCGGCGCCGCCTTCCTGGTCACCTCCGGCAACCGCACCGACGGCCCCTGGAGCTACACCACCGAGGCCGGCAAGACCGTCTCCGACACCTGGAACTCGGCGTACTCGAACGGCTCGTACGACCTCACCGTGCACGGCCCCAACGGCTTCCTGCGCACCTTCAAGGGGTCGAACAAGACCGCGGGCCCCGAGGTCACCGCCCGGCACACCGGCGACGACGTCGAGCTGACCTTCACCAACAAGGGCTCCCGCACGGCCAAGTTGAAGCTGTCCGGCGGCTACGGCTGCCACCCGCGGACGTTCAGCGTGCGCCCCGGAGCCACCGTGCACCACACGGTCGACCTCGCGGCGAGCAAGCGGTGGTACGACCTGACGGTCACGTCCGAGACGGACACGGCGTTCCTGCGCCGCTTCGCCGGACACGTGGAGAACGGCCGCCCCGGTGTGAGCGACCCGGCGATCATCACGAGGTGAGAAGGGCGCGGGGTACTGTGCGCCGGTGACCACTGATCGGAACGTCCCGGACGATTCGCAGACACCGGCCGCCCAGGAGACGCCCCAGCACGCCGGGGTCGCGTACAGCGGCCCCGGCTGCGCGCTCTTCACGGAGCCGGTCCTGGTGGTCGGCCGGAAGGCCGAGCGGATCGAGCTGACCGAACAGGCCGAGCCGGCCAACGAGTACAAGGTCATGGATCAGCACGGCACCGGGATCGGTTCGGTCACGGAGGTCGTACAGAGCACGCTGAAGACGGCGCTCCGCTTCCGCTCCGGCCTCGACGGGTTCCTCAACCACCGGCTGGAGATCCGGGACGCGGACGGACAGTCGCAGTTGCTGCTGTCCCGGCCGGCGAAGCTCCTCAGGCCGCAGGTCACCGTGACCCGTCCGGACGGGACGCCCGTCGGCGAGATCGTCCAGCAGGAGGAGGCCGAGGGGATCGACTTCGCGCTCCTCACGCCCGAGTACCAGCTGATCGGCGCGATCAGGGCGGAGAACCGGCAGGCCTGGAACTTCTCGGTCGTCGACGACTACGACCGCGAGGTCGCCCGGATCTCCAAGTCCTGGGAGGGCCTGGCCCGGACGGCGTTCACGGCCGCGGACCACTACGCCCTGCAGATCCACCACCAGTTGCCCGAACCCCTGCTGAGTCTGGTCGTCGCGGCGGCCCTCACCGTGGACACGGCCCTGAAGCAGGGCGAGAGCGGCCTCGGCTGATCGCCGTTCCGGTACGGCGATCAGAGCGCGGTGAGGTGCCCCGGTTCTGGTTGGCGGGGCACCAACGCCGGTTCCTGGGACGCCGTTTCGGGCTTCAGAGCCAGTACGGCCGCAACCGGGTGCTCGTCGTCGACGGCCGGTACGGGATAGCTGTCCGCGTACTTGTCCGTGTACTTGTCCGCGGCGAGCGCCTCGGGCGTCGCCCGGGTGAGCAGCACGACACCCCAGGACGCGAGGCCCGCACCCGCGAGGGCCAGCAGCACACCCGCCGCCCCGCCCTGCAGCCGTTCGCCGAGCAGCGCGAGTCCGATCGCCGCGGCGGCCACCGGATTGGCCAGTGTCACCACGGCCAGCGGTGCGCCGAGGCCGCCCCGGTAGGCGGTCTGCGACAGCAGCAGCCCGCCCGTCGCGAAGGCCGCGACCAGCAGCGCCACCCCGATCACCTGCCAGCTCAGCAGCGGACCCGAACGGTCCGTCGCGGCCACCGTCACGGTCTGGGTGAGCGCGGAGGCGACACCTGAGGCGAAGCCGGACGCGCTCGCGTGCCGCAGCCCCGGCCGGGCACCCGGCCACGCCAGCATGCCGATGAGCGTCGCCGTGACACCCGCGACCCCCACCGCCTCGGGCACGCTCAGCACCGTCTCCGGCGCCTGCCCGGACGCGGTCACGAGGATCGCGGACAGACCAAGCAACGTCAGGGCAGTACCCCGCCACTCCACGGAACTGACCTTGCGGCCGGCGATCCGCGCCCCCATCGGCACCGCGGCGACGAGCGTGAGCGCGCCGAGCGGCTGGACCACGGTCAGCGGACCGTACTTGAGGGCGACCACGTGCAGCAGCGCGGCGGACGCGTTGAGCAGCACCGACCACCACCAGGCGGTCGAGCCGAGCAGCCGCACCAGGCCCGAGCCGGGGTGGCGGGAGGCCAGTCGCTCCTGGGCGACAGCGGCGGCCGCGTAGGCGACGGCGGAGAAGAGGGACAGGACGACGGCGACGGCGGTGGCGCTCATCGGCCCGCTCCGACCAGGACGTTCTCGTCGGTCGACGAGGAGGTCTGTGATCCGGCCGATCCTTCGGCCGGTACGAGCTTCTTCGTGCCCTCCGCGCCGCGCCCGGCGGTCGTCGCCGTGCGCTGCGGCCGGTGGATCAGGGCGAGTGCGGCGCCGAGCATGGCGGTCGCCACGATCGCGTCGAGCCAGTAGTGGTTCGCGGTCCCCACGATCACCATCAGGGTGACCAGCGGGTGCAGCAGCCACAGCCAGCGCCAGCGCGTGCGGGTGGCGGCGATCAGGCCGACGGCCACCATCAGGGCCCAGCCGAAGTGCAGCGAGGGCATCGCCGCGAACTGGTTCGACAGGTGGTCGGAGGAGGGCGGGCCGTAGACCGAGGGCCCGTACACGCGCGCGGTGTCGACGAGGCCGGTCGCGGCCAGCATCCGCGGCGGCGCCAGCGGGAAGACGAAGGGGAGCACCAGGGCGGCCGAGGTGACCGTGGCCAGGACCCGGCGGGCCCACACGTAGTGCGCGGGGCGCCGCAGATAGAGCCAGACCAGGAAGGCCGCGGTGGCCGGGAAGTGGACCGTCGCGTAGTAGGTGTTCGCGATCTGGGCCAGGTCGTCGCCGTGCAGCAGCAGGGACTGCACGGAGCCCTCGCCGGGGAGATGGAGCGTCCGTTCCAGGTCCCACACGCGGGTCGCGTTGTGGAGAGCCTCACCGGTGTGGCCCGTGGCCAGCTGCCGGCCGAACTTGTAGACGAGGAAGAGTCCTGCGACGAGCAGGAGCTCACGGACGACCGGAGGCCGCGCTATCGCGTCGGTCTCCCCTTCTGCAGGCTCGGTGCGGGCATTCATCCCCCGGCCCTTTCGCTGGTGCGTGTGGTGGTGCGGTATGAGACTCCGGCCGCGGCCGGAACTCATCGATACGTCGCCGTACCGATACGCCAGTGTACCGATACGAATGAGTACCGGTACACTGGCGTATCGATAGATGTTCTTCACACCAAGAAAGTGCTGCACACTGGAATAACCGGCCCCCGGACGGGGGACCGCGAGACCGGAGCGAGGAGAAGAGCCGATGACGTCGCAGGCCGCGGAAGAACCGGAGACGGTCGCCGCCTCGCGCCGCTCCAAGATCACGCGGGAGCGTGAGCAGGAGTTCTTCGACGCCGTGCTCGAACAGGTCCGCGAGTGCGGGTACGACTCCGTGACCATGGAGGGCGTCGCCGCGAGCACGCGCTGCAGCAAGTCGACGCTCTACCGTCAGTGGCGGACCAAGCCCCAGTTCGTGGCGGCGGCGCTGCGCTCGGGCCGCAAGGTGCGCTTCGACGGCATCGACACCGGCTCACTCGCCGAGGATCTGCGCCAGGTCGCGCGGGCCGCCGCGCAGTGGGGACACAAGGACACCAAGCTCCTCTCGGCGCTCGGCCACGCCATCACCCAGGACCCCGAGCTCCAACAGGCCCTGCGCGAGGCGCTCGTCGACCCCGAGATCTGCGCGATGCAGGGCATTCTGCGGCGTGGTGTGGAGCGGGGTGAGGTCGCCGCCGACCATCCGGCGCTGCCGTATGTGCCGGCGCAGATGTTCGGTGTGATGCGGGCGCGGCCCGTCCTGGAGGGCGAGGACGCCGACCCCGAGTATCTCGTCCGTTTCGTGGAGGCCGCCGTGCTACCGACACTCGGCCTCACCTGAGAATCAGGTCGCCGTCCACGGGATGACTGGACGGTGGCCTGCTCGCGCCGCACCGTGGGGACGGGGGCGGCGCGTAACCCCGGCCGGGCGGGGCCTCTCTTGAGCGGAGGGGGCCCTGCCCGGCCGATCCATGTCCGGGGCGGTTCAGACGGTCTGGCCGTCGCCGCTTCCGGTGGACACCTTGATGCCCTTGGTGATGTCGTCGATGACGCTCTGTTTCTCGCCGACGTCGACGCCGAAGCGGATCACGACGATCAGCTTCGGGTTGGCGGGCGCGGGGAAGGCGAGCGACTCGACGTAGCCGTCGGCGCCCTTGCTGGTGACCGCCTTCCAGCGGACCAGATAGCCCTTCTGCCCGGCCACCGTGACGGCCTTGGAGGCCAGCACGTCGTGCGAGGTGATCGAACCGTAGGTCTTGCCGCCGTACGACTCGTTCGCGTTCGTCGAGATGTCGGCCTTGGCGACCGCCTCGGCCGTGGTCCCCGCGGTGCCCAGCGCCTGGGCGGGTGCCGAGTAGGCGCCGCCCTTGGTGCAGGACTGCGAGGTGTCGCCGGGGCACTTGTAGGAGTCGTTGGACGTCACCTGCGCGCCGACCGAGATCGCCTGGCCGTACCAGTCCTTCGGGATCGGGATGCTGATCCCGCTGATCGAGTCGGTCACCGAGCCGCTCTCGATCTTCGGCGCCTCGGACTGGCTCGGGCCGGGCGCGGGAGTGCCACCGCCGGATCCGCCGCTGCCGCCGGACCCACCGGAGCCGCCGTCGCCGCCGAACGGGCCGCCCTGACCGCCGCCGTTCTGCCCGCCGGCGGTGCCCGGGCCCTGTTGCGCGGTACCGCCGTTCGAGCCGTCGTCGCCGGTCAGCGCCCATACGCCCACACCGATGGCGGCGAGCACCGCGACGGCGACCGCGACGGCTATGCCCGTGCGCAACCCGCGCCGCGGGGGCGCCGGCGGCTGCCCGGGATACGCCGGATAGGCCGGGTAACCCGGCTGCACCGGATACCCCGCGACCGTCGGCGCCTGAGCCGTGGGACCCCATTCGGCGGCCGAGCCCGCGGGGCGGGTCTGGTCCGTCCATGCCTTGCCGTCCCACCAGCGCTCGGCGGCGGGACCCTCACTTGTCTGCCCGGGATCGGGATACCACCCGGGAGGAGTCACCTGCGTCATGTCCCCACCGTATGAGGCGTCAGTGAAAGCGGGATGAGAGGACCCCGCCTTCCGGACACGAAGACGGTCCGGGACCTCGGGACACAGCCTCCGCAACATGTTCTGCCCCGGCTCCGGACCACCCCCTCAGGCCACCACCAACCGCACCGGCGCCCGCGCCCCCGCAGCCGGCAGTCGCCACCCCGCCCGCCCCGGCGTGATCGACCCGAGCACGCTCGCGTGCCGCGCGCCCGTGCTGACCGGATCGGTGCCGGGCAGGCCGTGCGCGGTCAGGAAACCGAGTACGGCGAAGGCGTACGCCTCTTTCGCGTCCGAGGGGAGGCCCAGTTCGTCGGAGGTGCGTACCGGCACTCCGGGCAGCCGTCGCGCCAGCATCTCCATGAGCGTCGGGTTGCGGATGCCGCCGCCCGAGGCGATGACCTCGGTGCCGTCCACGGAGTGCACCGCGTCCGCGACCGTCTCGGCCGTCAGACGGGTGAGCGTGGCGACCACGTCCTCGGCCCGCAGCGTCCCGAACCCCGCGAGCGCGTCCCGCAGATACCCGAGGTGGAACAGCTCCTTGCCCGTCGTCTTCGGCGCGGGCAGTCCGTAGTACGGCTCCGCCAGCAGCCGGCGCAACAGCGGCTCGTGCACGCTGCCGCGGGCGGCCACCGCCCCGTCGACGTCGTACGCGAACCGCCCGCCGCTGAACCCGCTCGCCGCCGCGTCGATCAGTGCGCACCCGGGACCCGTGTCGAAGGCGGTCCCGTCGGGTGCGGTGAGGTTGGCGATGCCGCCGATGTTCAGCGCGACGGGCGTGCCGGGGCGGCCGCGCAGCCACAGCAGGTCGAACAGGCTGACCAGGGGCGCGCCCTGACCGCCCGCGGCGATGTCCCGCGGCCGGAAGTCGGCGACCACCGGCAGCCCGGTCGCCTCGGCGATCCAGGCCGGCTGCCCGAGCTGGAGCGTGCCGTGGACGGTGGCGCCCTCGACCCAGTGGAAGACGGTCTGTCCGTGCGAGGCCACCAACTCGGCGCTCCCGTCGCACAGTTCGCGATCCGCCCGCACAGCCGCCGCCGCGAAGGCCTGCCCGATCCGGGTGTCGAGCCGGCACACCTCGGCCAGTGAGCAGGTCCCCGGTGGCAGGGCGTTCGCGAGCGCCTCCCGCAGATCCTCGTCGTACGGCTCGCTCACCATCCCGAGCGGCTTCAGTACGAGGCTGTCGTCGACGAGGCTCAGCTCGGCCGCCGCCGCGTCGATGGCGTCGTAGGACGTGCCCGACATCAGGCCGATCACCCGCATCCGTTCAACTCGCCTTTCTCTCCACCGTGTTTCTCCGCTGTGTTCCTCTTCGGCTTCCTGGCCAGCGCCAGCACACTCACCGCACAGGTCACCGCCGCGTAGTACCCAGGAATGTCGACGTTCCCCGTGCGCTCCACGGTTTCCGTGATGATGAGCCCGGCGCAGCCCGAGAACACGGCATTCGACAGGGCGTAGGCGAGTCCCAGGCCCGTATGGCGCACGGTCGTCGGGAAGAGTTCGGCGAGCATCGCGGGACCCGGCCCCGCCATCAGCCCCACCACCGCGCCCGCGCCGAACAGCGCCGCCCCCTTCACCGCGTCCGAAGTCGCCCTGTCCTGAAGGAGGTTGAGCAGCGGCAGTGCGAGGACCACCACGAGCAGCGCGCCCGTCAGCATCACCGCCCGCCGCCCGATCCGGTCGCTCAGCGCGCCCGCCGGCAGGATCGTGGCCGCGAACCCCAGGTTGGCCAGCGCGGTGGCGAGCAGCGCCTGCTGGAAGGACGCGTTCAGCGTGCTCTGCAGATAGGACGGCAGCACGACCAGGAACGTGTACCCGGCCGCCGCCCAGCCCATGACCCGCCCCGCCCCCAGGGCGATCGCGCCGGCCACCTCACGCGGAGGAGGTCGCACGGTCGCCGCCTCCCGCACGAACTCCGGTGTCTCGTCCAGCCGCAGCCTGAGCCCGAGCGCCGCGAGCCCCATCGGCAGCGTCAGCAGGAACGGCAACCGCCAGCCCCAGTCGTGCAGTTGAGACTCCGTCAGCAGACCGCCCAGTACCGCCGCCACACCCGCACCGGCCAGCAGTCCCAGCGCCACCGTGAACGACTGCCACGACCCGTACAACCCCCGCCGGCCCGGCGGCGCGAACTCCGTCATCACCGCCACCGCACCCCCGAACTCCCCACCCGCGGACAGCCCTTGGACCACCCGCAGAAAGGTCAGCAGCCACGGCGCGACAGCGCCCGCGGTCGCGTACGTCGGCAGCGCGCCGATCAGCGTGGTCGCGCCCGTCATCAGCACGATCACCAGGATCAGCACCGGACGGCGGCCGATCCGGTCGCCAAGGCGCCCGAACACGGCCGCGCCGACGGGCCGGAAGAAGAACGCCAGCGCGAACGACGCGTACGTCCGCACCAGTGCCTCCGCCTCACCACCGCCCACCGGCGTGAAGAAGCGCGCGGCGATGACGGTCGCGAAACAGCCGTAGACCCCGAACTCGTACCACTCGACGAAGTTGCCAACCGACCCCGCCGCCAGCGCCCGTAGCGCAGCCGAGCCCCTCGCCGTGGGGCGTTGTCCGAAAATCACTGTCATTTGAACGCCTTTGACTGTCTGTCACTTCAACACAGGCAGGTCACCGTGCCGACGCGTCGACCGCGCGAACCCGCCGTCACCCGTCACGGCAACAGCTGCCCGGACCCGCCTCCACTTCGGCATTCGTGCGGCTACGCTCAAGGGCTGTACGTCGTTCGGGCGACTTGGGGAGGTAGCGGGATGACGGAGGTAGGGCCCATGGAGGCCGCCTCGGACCCCCTCTGGGAGCGCGAGGAAGAAGTCGCCGCGGTCGAGCGCGCTCGACACCCTGCAGTCGAACAACGTGAGCGCGGGCAGCCTGCTGGTGGTCCGGGGCGAGGCCGGCATCGGCAAGACCGCGCTGCTCGCGGAGACCCGCCGCATCGCCGAGCGCCGCGGCTGCACGGTATGGGCGGCCCGCGGCGGCGAGACCCTGCGGTCCGTCCCCTTCAACGTCGTACGGCAACTGCTGCAGCCCGCGCTGCTGTCGCTGATGCCGGAGGAGGCCCGCGAGTACCTCGGCGACTGGTTCGACATCGCCGGACCCGCCCTCGGCATCGCGGAGCCGGGCGAGCGTCAGGCCGACCCGCAGGGCGTGTGCGACGGACTGGTCGCCGCGGTGCGCCGGCTGGCCCGGCGCGACTGGCCCCTCGTGCTGCTGATCGACGACGCCCACTGGGCCGACCAGGAGACCCTGCGCTGGCTCGCCGCCTTCGCCGAGCGCCTCGACGACCTCTCCGTGCTGCTCGTCGTGGCCCACCGCCCCGGCGAGGTCTCCGGCGAGAGCGCCCGCCACCTCGACACGGTCGCCGCCGCGGGCCGCCCCCTCGACGACCTCAGCGCCCTGACCCCGGACGCCACCGCCGGACTCACCCGCGCCACCCTGGGCCCGCACGCGGACGCCCCGTTCTGCCGCGAGGTCTGGGCCGTCACCGGCGGCAACCCGTACGAGACCGTCGAACTCCTCGCCAAGGTGCAGGACAGCGACCTGGAACCGACCGAGGGCGCCGCCGCCGAACTGCGCGCCCTCAACCGCTCCGCCCGCGGCGGCGGACTCGTCGCCCGCCTGGAGGAACTCGGCATCGACGCCACCCGGTTCGCCTGGGCGGCCGCCATCCTCGGCACCGGCATCTCCGTCGGCCTGGTAGCCAGGCTCGCCACCCTGGAGTACGAGAACGCCTCGCGCTGCGCCGACCTCCTGCGCTCCGCCCGCATCCTCACCGAACCCGACCCGGCGAGCCACCAAGTGGGCGACGGCGACCTGGAGTTCGTCCACCCGCTGATCGCCACGGCCGTCTACAACTCCATCCCCGACGCCCTGTGCACCGCCATGCACGGCATCGCCGCCAAGGTCGTCACCGACTACGGATTCGGCGCCGCCATGGCCTCGCGCCATCTCCTCCAGGTGCACCCGGACAGCGACGAGGAACTCGTCGAGCAACTGCGCGAGGCCGCTCGCGAACACCTCGCCGTCGGCGCCCCCGACGCGGCCCGCCGCTGCCTGGAACGCGCCCTGGTGGAGCCGCCCGTGGCCACGGTCCACGCCTCCGTCCTCTACGAACTCGGCTGCGCCACCCTGCTCACCGCGCCCGCCCGGACCATCGCGCACCTCCAGACGGCCCTCGCGATGCCGGGCCTCGACAGCGACACCCGCGTGGAGGCCGTCTACCGCCTTTCCCAAGCGCTGCTCCACAACGACCAGTTGGACGAGGCCGTCCGCACGGTCGAGGCGGAGACCGCCCGGCACGAGGACGGCCCCGCCCGACTGCGGCTGCAGGCCGTGCACTTCATGTGGGAGGGCATCCACGCCGGCGAGACCAGCTCACCCGGACGCTCCGAGCAGCTCGCCGCACTCGTCGCGACCTGCACCGGCCGCGACAACTCCGAGCGCGCCCTGCTCATCCTGCGCGGCTTCGACGCGATGACCCACGGCGAGAACGCGGAGGAGGTCGTCGAGCTGTGCGACCGCGCCCTCGTCAACGGCCGCCTCGCACCCGGCCTCGGCTGGACCGACACCGAGTGGGGCATCGAGCTGCTGATGATGCTCGCCGGCTCCTACGCCTACAGCGACCGCCTCGACCGCGCCGAGTCCCTCTACAACGAAGCCCTGCGCGCCTACGAATCGGCCGGCTGGAGCGGCGGCCACCTCTCCCTGGCGCACGCCTACGTCGGCCTCGGACACCGCAGGCGCGGCCGGCTGCGGGAGGCCGAGTCCTCTCTGCGCGAGTCGCTGCGGCTGGCCGAGCGCGTCGGCCGCGGCCTGCCCCTGTACTGGTCGGCGACCTGCAACCTGGTCGACGTGCTGCTCGCCCGCGGCCATGTCGACGAGGCCTGGGCGATCGCCGAACAGTACGGCTTCGCACCGCCGTACCCCTCGACCATCGTGCTGCCCGACCCGCGCTCGGTGCGCGGCCGGCTGCTGCTGGCCGTAGGCCGCACCAAGGACGCCATCAACGAACTGGAGCAGGCCGAGAAGGCCGCCACCGCCCGCGGCCACCACAACCCGGTGCTCGTGCCCTGGGCCGTCGACCTCGCCCCCGCGCTCGCCACCGAAGACCCGGTCCGCGCCGCCCAGTTGGTCACCGACGTCCGCCGCCGGGCCGAGCGTTTCGGCACCGACACGGCCATCGGCGAGGCCCTGCGCTGCGCCGCCGCCCTGGAGACCGGCCAGCGCGCGGTACGCCTGGCCGCCCAGGCCGTCGCCTATCTGGAGGCCTCGCCCTGCCAGTACGAACACGCGGCGGCCCGCGTCGAGTACGGCATCGCCGCCCGCTCGGTCGCCGAGCTCAACCGGGGCCTGACGCTGGCGCGTTCGTGCGGCGCGGACGGACTGGCGACGAAGGCGCGGGAGGTGCTGGACACGGGCCGCGGACTGCGCTGAGCGGCAGACGTCGGCTCATCCGGCCTCAGAGTGCCAGCAGTTGATCGGTCACCGCCGCCAGCCGCTTGCGCACCGCCGGGTCGTACGTCTCCTCGTGCGCCCGCGCCGGACGGGTGCCGTCGAAGTAGCCGCCCGTGCCCGACTCCTGGGTGGCCAGGGCCAGTACGCCGGGCGCTCCGTCGGCCACGGTGTTCCAGGGCGTCACACCGCCCTCGCGGACCATCGCCGTGTCCATGAAGGTCGCCGGGTGCAGCACGTTCACCGAGACACCCGTGCCGGCCAGCTCCTCGGCGAGCGTGAAGGTGTACGCGGCCAGCGCGAACTTGCTGCGGCAGTACGCGGCGAAGCCGCCGTAGCCACGCGTGAACTCGGGGTCGTCGGGGTCGAGGGGTTCCTGTCCCGCCGAGCCGACGTTGACGATCCGGGCCGGCGAGCCGGCGCGCAGTACGGGCAGCAGAGTGCGGGTGAGCGCGACCGGCGCCAAGTAGTTGACGGCGAGCCGGAGTTCATGGCCGTCGACGCTCAACTCCCGGCCGCTGCCGGGTGCGCCGGCCCCGACGCCAGCGTTGTTGATCAGCACGTTCAGCTCGGGATGTGCGGCGGCGACCTGCTCGCCCAGCTCACGCACCTGGGCCAGCGAGGCGAGATCGGCGACGAACCCCTCGGCGTCGCCCTCGGTGCGCAACTCCTGCACCAGCCGCTCAGTACGGCCCGGGTCGCGGCCGTGGGCGAGGACGAGGTGTCCGGCACGAACAAGTTCGAAGGCGAGGTAGCGGCCGAGGCCGGAGGTGGCACCGGTGATCAGAAGGGTGGACATAGCCCCACAGTAGGCACGCTTCGGGCCCCTGTGCGAGGCACTTCTGGGGCTACGACCACCAGGGACACCTTCCCCACCCTCACTCGTCCTCCTCCGCCAGCACCCGCTGCGCGGTCGCGAACGCCGAGTTCGCCGCAGGGACCCCGCAGTACACGGCCGTCTGGAGCAGCACCGCGCCGATCTCCTCGGGGGTGAGCCCGTTGCGCCGGGCCGCCCGCACATGCATGGCCAGCTCGTCGTAGTGCCCGTGCGCGACCAGCGCGGTGAGCGTGATCATGCTGCGCTCGCGGCGGGTCAGCGTCGGGTCGGTCCAGATCTCGCCCCAGGCGTAGCGCGAGATGAAGTCCTGGAAGCGGGCGGTGAAGGGAGTCTGCCGGGCCTGCGCGCGGTCCACGTGCGCGTCCCCGAGCACCTCGCGCCGCACCTCCATGCCCCGCTTGGCGCCACCGTCGAGATGCGCCCGTAGCGCGGTGAGGACGGCCTCGGGGCACTGCGCCGGTGCGAGGTGCGAGGCCCCAGGGATCTCCACCAGCGCCGCGCCCGGCACCGCGTCCGCGATCTCCCGCAGATGCGCGGGCGGGGTGGCTGGATCGTCGCGGCCGGCGATCGCCAGGGTCCGCGCGGAGATCTCGCCGAGCCGGTCGCGCAGGTCGAAGGCGGCCAGCGCGTCACAGCAGGCGGCATAGCCCTCGGGGTCGGCCTCCGCGTGGTCCCGGACCAGCTCCGGCACGGTGAAGTCACCTGAGAACCAACGGGCGTCGGCGCTTTCCACGAGCCATGCCAGCCCCTCCCGCCGGACCCGCTCGGCCCGTTCCTCCCAGGCCTTGGCGCCGTTGAAGTGGGCCGAGGAGCAGATCACCGCCAGCGACTCGACGCGCTCCGGGTGATCCACGGCAAGCTGCAGCCCGACCGCACCGCCCAGCGACACCCCCGCGTACGCGAACCGCTCGATGCCCAGCGAGTCGGCGAGCGCGAGCACGAGATCGGCCAGGTCAGAGACCGTCGCCCCCTTCCTGATCAGCTCGGCGGCCGAACCGCCGTGCCCGGGCAGGTCCCAGCGCACCACGCGACGGGTGACCGACAGCTCGGGCGCGACCTTGTCCCACAGGGCGTACGAGGTGCCCAGCGAGGGCCCGAGCAGCAGCGGGGGAGCGGAAGTGGGTCCCTCGGCACGGTGGTTGAGCAGCAGATCGGTCAACGTCGCTCCAGGGCACGGTCGGTGAGGGCTCCGGCGGAGCCGGTGTAGCGGGCGGGGTCGGTGAGCTCGTCGAGGTCGACGTCCTTCAACTCGGGCTCCGCCGCGAGAAGTTCGGCGAGCGAGCGGCCCTCGCTGTAGGTCCGCCCGGCCACCGCCGTGAGCAGAGCCTTGGCGCGGGCCCGGCCGAGCACGGGGGCCAGTTCGGCGGAGAGCCGTTCCGAGACGATCAACCCATGGGTCAGCGCGAGGTGTTCGCGCATGGCCGCCGCGTCGACCCGCAGCCCCTCGGCCAGTTCGGCGGCGTCCCGCGCGGCCCCGCCGACCAGCCGGAGCAGATCCCGCAGCGGCTCCCACTCGGCATGCCAGGCCCCGGCGGGCCGCTCGTCCTCGGCGACCAGCGACCCGTACAGCGTGGCCGCGAGCTGAGGCGCCCGTCGGGCGGCGGCGACGATCAGCGTGGACCGTACGGGATTGGCCTTGTGCGGCATGGCCGACGAACCGCCGCCACTGCCTTCCGTGACCTCGGCGAGCTCGGTCCGGGCGAGCGTGAGCACGTCCGTCGCCGCCTTGCCCAGTGCCCCGGCCGTGAAGGCGAGACACCCGGCGAGATCGGCGATCGGGGTGCGCAGGGTGTGCCAGGGGAGGGCGGGTTCGCGCAGGCCGAGTTCGCGGGCGTAGGCCGCCACGAGGGCCAACGGGTCCTGGCTGCCGTACGCCGTGAAGGCGGCCAAGGTCCCGGCCGCGCCGCCGAGTTGGGCGGGCAGTCCGGCACGTACCGCCTCGATCCGGTCCCGTGCGTCGAGGACCAGGGACCGCCAGCCGGCCGCCTTCAGCCCGAATGTCGTCGGGACGGCGTGCTGGGTGAGGGTGCGGCCCGGCATCGGGGTGTCCCGGTGGTCGGCTGCCAGCCGGGCCAGGGCTCGCTCGGTGCGGCCGAGGTCGGCCAGGACCAGGTCCAGCGTCCGCGTCGCGACCAGCATCGTCGCCGTGTCCAGGATGTCCTGGCTGGTCGCGCCCCGGTGGACGTAGGGCCCGTACTCCGCGCCGACCGCCTTCGTCAGGTCCGCGACCAGCGGGATGACCGGGTTGCCGCCGGACCGGGCGCGCTCGGCGAGGGAGCGCGTGTCGAAGCGGTCGGTGTCGGCCGCCTCCGTCACCGCGTCGGCCGCCCTGGCCGGGGCGAGCCCGAGGGAGGCCTGGGCCCGGGTCAGGGCGGCCTCGGCGGCGAGCAGCGCCCGCAGGTACGCGGTGTCGTCGGTCGCCGAGGCGGCCGGCGAGCCTGTCCACCCGGGGGCGAGCAGGCCGGTGTCGGGATCGACAGAAGTCACTGGTACTCCAGGAAGACCGTTTCGCCTTCGCCCTGAAGGCGGATGTCGAAACGGTATGTGCCGTCGCCCCCGTCCGTGGCGATCAGCGTGTCGCGTCGCTCGTCCGGCACCCGGGACAGCAGCGGGTCGGCGGCCAGCGCGGCCTCGTCGCCCGGCAGATAGATCCGGGTGTACAGGTGCGTCAGCAGCCCGCGCGCGAACACGCACACGCTGATGTACGGCGCGCTCAGCCCGCGCGCCCCCGGCCGCAGGGTCCGCGCGTACCAGTGACCGTCGGCGTCCGTCTGGATCCGCCCCCAGCCGGTGAACTCCACGCCGTTGCGGCCCAGATAGCCGCCGGTCGCCGGGTCGCGCCTGATCGAGCCGTTGGCGGTCGGCACGTTGCCGTCGGGGTCGGCGCCCCACAGTTCCACGAGCGCGTCCGGCAGCGGGGTGCCCTCGCCGTCGTAGACGTGTCCCTGGACGGTGATCGTGTCGGGGTGGCCGACGGGTGCGATGTCACCGCCGCCGGGGAAGGGCAGCGCGTAGCCGTAGAAGGGGCCGACCGTGTGCGAGGGGGTGGGCAGGACGGCGTCCGGACGGCTCGTGTCGATCTTCGTCATGGCGGGTCAGCGTCCTTCTTCGATCCAGGTGGCGTGCGGGCCGTCCAGCACGATGTCCCAGTGGTAGCCCATCGAGAATTCGGGCACCGACAGGCTGTGGTCGTACGTCGCGACCAGCCGCTGGCGTGCCGCGTCGTCCGTGACCGACTGAATGATCGGGTCGTAGGGGAAGAGCGGGTCGCTGGGGAAGTACATCTGCGTCACGAGCCGCTGCGTGAACGCCGTGCCGAACATCGAGAAGTGGATGTGCGCCGGCCGCCAGGCGTTGACGTGGTTGCGCCAGGGGTAGGGCCCCGGCTGGATCGTGGTGAAGCGGTACGCGCCGTCGGCGTCGGAGATCGTGCGGCCGACGCCGGTGAAGTTCGGGTCCAGCGGGGCGTCGTGCTGCTCGCGCTGGTGCGCGTAGCGGCCCGCCGAGTTGGCCTGCCAGATCTCGATCAACTGGCCCCGGACGGGCCGCCCTTCGCGGTCCAGGAGCCGCCCGGACACCGTGATCCGCTCGCCGATTGGCTCGGCCCGGTGGTGCCGGGTGAGGTCGTTGTCGATCTCCGTTATGTCGCGGTCGCCGAAGGCGGGGGAGTGCAGCTCCACCAGCTCCGGGTCCTGGCTGACGTCGATGGCGACCGGCGGCTGCTTCGGGTGCCGCAGCACTGAGGAGCGGTACGGCGCGTACTCGCGGCGCGGGTGGTGCTCGACGGGGGCGCCGTCGGCGACGCGCTTCTCGTAGGCGGCGTGCTCGGCCGCGATCTCCTGGTCGATGTCCTGCTGGGTGAGAGTCATGGGGGTTCCCTGGCGTTCCGTTACTGGCGTTCGAGGACGAGGGCCAGTCCCTGACCCACGCCGATGCAGAGGGTGGCGACACCGACTCCCGTGCCCTTGCGGGCGAGTTGGTGGGCGACGGTACCGGCGAGGCGGGCACCGGAGGCGCCGAGCGGGTGGCCCAGCGCGATGGCGCCGCCCTGCGGGTTGAGGATCGCCGGGTCGAACTCGGGCCATTCGGCGACGCATCCGAGCACCTGGGCGGCGAAGGCCTCGTTCAGTTCGAGGACTGACAGGTCGTCAAATCCCTTGCCCGCCTTGGTGAGCGCGCGGTTCACGGCCTCGACAGGGGCGAGGCCGAAGTACTGCGGGTCGACTGCGTTCACGCCGGTGGCGGACACCCGGGCGAGCGGCTCGCGCCCGGTCGCCTTGAGGCCCTCCTCGTCCACCAACAGCAGTGCCGCGGCACCGTCGTTGAGCGGCGAGGCGTTGCCCGCGGTGACCGTGCCGCCCTCGGTGCGGAAGGACGGCTGGAGCCGAGCCATGGCGGCCAGGGAGGCGTCGGCGCGTACGGACTCGTCGGCGGCGAAGGGGACCGGGTCGCCCTTGCGCTGCGGGACCGGCACGGGCGTGATCTCGCCGTCGAAGAGACCCTCGGCCTGGGCCTTGGCCGCCTTCTGGTGGCTGGCGAGCGCGAACTCGTCCTGCTGCTCGCGGCTGATCTTGTGCTTGTCGGCGATGAGTTCGGCGGACTCGCCCAGCGGGATGGTCCACTCCGGGTTCATCCTCGGGTTGACCATGCGCCAGCCCAGGGTGGTCGAGTACAGCTCGGTGTGCCCGGCGGGGAAGGGCCGCTCCGACTTGGGCAGCACGTACGGCGCGCGGGTCATCGACTCCACGCCACCGGCCACGGCGATGGAGGCGTCGCCCACCGCGATGGCGCGGGCCGCCTGGATGACGGCTTCGAGGCCGGAGGCGCACAGGCGGTTGACGGTCACGCCCGGCACGGAGGTGGGGAGGCCGGCCAGCAGTCCTGCCATGCGGGCGACGTTGCGGTTCTCCTCGCCGGCGCCGTTGGCGTTGCCGAGGTAGACGTCCTCGATGCGGGCCGGGTCCAGGTCGGGCGTACGGGTGAGGAGTTCACGGATGGCGTGGGCGGCGAGGTCGTCCGGGCGGACGCTCGCGAGGCCGCCGCTGTAACGGCCGATCGGGGTGCGGACCGCGTCGACGATGTAAACCGAGTTCACAGCAGAACCTCCGGGACGGTCAGTTTCGCGTCGGTCTTGGCGATGACCTCGTCCACACTCACACCGGGCGCGGTCTCGACGAGGACCAGGCCGTCCTCGGTCACGTCGATCACGCCCAGGTCGGTGATGACTCGGTTCACACACGCTTTGCCTGTGAGCGGCAGCGCGCACTCCGTGAGGATCTTCGGTGAGCCGTCCTTGGCGGTGTGGGTCATGACGACGATGACGTAGCGGGCGCCGTGGACCAGGTCCATCGCCCCGCCGATCCCGGTGATCAGCTTGCCGGGGATGGCCCAGTTCGCCAGGTCACCGCCGGCCGACACCTGCATGGCGCCGAGCACGGCCACGTCGATGTGCCCGCCCCGGATCATCGAGAAGGACAGCGCCGAGTCGAAGAAGGAGGCTCCCGGCAGGACCGTGACGGTCTCCTTGCCGGCGTTGATCAGATCCGGGTCGACCTGGTCCTCGGTCGGGTAGGGACCGGTGCCCAGGATGCCGTTCTCGGACTCCAGGACCACCTCGACGCCGGGCGGGAGATAGTTCGGGATCAGGGTCGGCAGGCCGATGCCGAGATTGACGTACTGCCCGTCCCGAAGTTCGCGCGCCGCGCGGGCCGCCATCTGTTCGCGTGTCCAGGCCATCAGCTGCTCACCGTCCGCTGCTCGATCCGCTTGTCGGCGGCCTGCTCGGGGGTGAGCGCCACCACCCGCTGCACGAAGATCCCGGGCAGATGCACCGCGTCCGGGTCGATCTCGCCGGGCTCGACCAGCTCCTCGACCTCGGCGATCGTGATCCGGCCCGCCATCGCGGCGAGGGGGTTGAAGTTGCGCGTGGACTTGTTGAAGACCAGGTTGCCGTGCCGGTCGCCCTTCGCCGCCCGCACGAGCGCGAAGTCGGTGCGGATGCCCCGTTCCAGCACGTACTCGGTGCCGTCGAAGTCCCGCACCTCCTTCGGTGGCGAGGCGAGCGCGACCCCGCCCTCACCGTCGTACCGCCAGGGCAGTCCGCCATCGGCGACCTGGGTGCCGACGCCCGCCGGGGTGTAGAACGCGGGGATCCCGGCGCCACCGGCCCGCAGCCGTTCGGCCAGCGTGCCCTGGGGGATCAGCTCCACTTCCAGCTCGCCGGCCAGGTACTGGCGCGCGAACTCCTTGTTCCCGCCGATGTACGAGCCCGTCACCCGGGCGATCCGGCCCGCCGCGAGGAGCACCGCGAGGCCCGACTCCATCGCGCCGCAGTTGTTGGAGACCACGCCGAGACCGGTGACCTCGCGCTCGTACAGGGCCTGGATGAGCACGTTCGGCACGCCGCTCAGGCCGAAGCCGCCGACCGCGAGCGTCGCGCCGTCCGGCACATCGGCCACCGCCTCGGAGGCTGTGGGGACCACCTTGTCCATCCGCGAAGCTCCATCTCGTCCGGAGTCCATCCAGGCACTGTCCACCAGGGCGCTGTCCTTCAGAACACTGTTCATCAGAGCACTGAGCATCCTGGTGAAGTTTCCTTCACGCTGCCACTGGACGCGTGCGACGTCAAGAGCTGGGAGAAGTGTGAGGTCAGCGGTGGCGCAGCCATGGAGACAACCCGGGGATGCGCGAGTATCGTCAGTGCACCAACCAATTCGACCTCGGGGGCGGACATGGCCGCGCTGGACCTCACCACCCACCCCGGGCATCTGGCCCGGCGGCTGCAGCAGGCGCACTACCTGCTGTGGAACACGATGGTCTCGGAGGAGATCACCTCGCCGCAGTTCGCGGTCCTCAACGCGCTCGTCGAGGAGCCGGGCCTGGACCAGCGCACGGTGGGGGAGCGGGTGGGCCTCGACCGGTCCACGATCGCCGAGGTGATCAGCCGGCTCGGCCGGCGCGGACTGCTCGACAAGGTGCGCGACCCGCAGGACGGCCGCCGGTTCCTGCTCCGCCTCACCGACGAGGGCGAGCGCACCCACAGGAAGCTGAGTGTGCGCACGGCCCGGATGAACTGCGTCTTCCTGTCGCCCCTCTCCGCAGCGGAACAGTCGGTGTTCTGCGACCTCATCCAGCGGGTCGCCGACGCGGCCGAGGGGCTCCGCAATCCGGCGGAACCCCTCGTGACACAGCGCTGAGCGGCAGAACTGGTCCGACCCGGCCTGATCCGATCCAGCCCGATCCGATTCGATCCGGCGCGATCCGGTCCGACCGCCCGTCAGGACGCCTTCGCGAACACCACCCACACCTGCCCCTTGGCGAAGTGCACCGGCGAGCCGTCCTTCGTCGTGAACTCCGTGCCGTCCTCGGCGTTCGCGCGCTTCCAGTCGACGTCGTAGGCCCGTCCGCCGCGCAGTACCTGTGCCGTCCCGGAGCCCACCGTCTCGGTGTACGGCGTGTTGTTGCCGAGGACGTCGTGGAAGCGGGAGGTGCGCACCTTCACGTACTGCACGACGACCGTCGCCGGTGCCACCCGCTTCCCGTCGGTCGTCACCGTCGGCGTCCCGTCCATCGAGACCAGCCAACGGCCGCTGTTCGCCGACCAGTTGAAGGTGAAGGAGGCGGACGGGTAGCGCACGGTCCGCGAGGTCTCCTTCGTGCCGCCGGAGGGTGCCGCGCCGAAGGTGAAACCGTTCGTCAGCGCGTCGGCGCCCGGGGCGGAGGACATCAGCTTGGACGGGTGGAGGTAGAGGTTGTGCGGGGCGGCATTGTCGGTGCCCCGGTAGTAGGCACCGTTGGATGCGTCGCCCGGCGGGACCGCACGCAGCGGCGCCTTGTCGATCAGCGGCAGCAGTTTGTGCTGCGCTCCGGAGAAGGCGAGCGTCGGGTCGTCGTACTGGCGCAGCAGTTCCAGATCGGACTCCCGCGCGCTGCGCACCGGACCGATCGACTTCGGCAGCTGGGTCGCGTACACCGCCATCAGTCTGCTCAGGCCGCCCTCGACCTGCTCGGCGTAGACGACGTCGGCGGCGCGCAGTCCGGTCTGCGGGCGGGCCGCGCGGACGTTGTCGATCTTCACGGCGAGTACGGAGCCGGCGTTCTTGTTGCCGTCGGCACTCTTGCTGGGGGTCGGGACCGGCGTCCGCAGCTGTCCGCGACCGTCGTCCACCGGGTTGTGCGTTCCCGTGCAGCCGGCCGCGAGCGCCGCCGTCACCGTGGCGGCCAGCAGCGCCACCGTCGTCGAGGCGCGTCGTGTGCGCGCCGTGCGTCCCTTGCCCACCGTGGCACCACATCCTGTGTCATCGATTGTGCGCTTATAAGTTCATAGCTGCGCATACCCCCTCGATGACGATTGCGCGCGTCGAATGGGCCGATCGGCCGCAGGCCGTCGTCCGTGGTGATGGCCGGGGGCCTGTGCCCGGTCGTGGTGCCCGGCCGCGAGCGGCTCGAAAATCCCGAGCCGATCGGCCGCGGCCCCGGCAGGATGCCCCCTGTGAACCATGTCCTGTGCGGGCTCGCCGCCAACGCGGCCCTGCCGTCCGAGCTGGTCGACCGGCTGATCGCGGTGGCGGACGCCGACATCGCCGTGGACCTCGCCGGTCGGGAGGATCTCAGCCGTGCGCAGGCGGTCGCGCTGCTCTCGCGCGTCGAGGAGAGCGGTGTACGGCTCGCGTACGAGGGCCGGCTGACCGCCGCCGACGTGGATCCCGTGGCCCAGCCGCTCGCCGCCCTCGCCCTGCTCGACGAGGGCGCCGGTGACCCGGACTGGGCGCGCCTCTTCGCCGCGGATCCGGACCGGCGGCGCAGGGAGAAGCTGGCGGCCTGCGCCGACCTCCCGGCCGATGTGGTGGAGGCGCTCGCCGCGGACTCGGACGTACGCGTGGTCGCGGAACTCGCGCTGTGGACCACGGCGGAAGCGGCCGCCGGGCTGGCCGAGCATCCGCATGCGGAGGTCCGGCGCGCGGTGGCGGCCAATGAGTCGACGCCCCCGGACGTACTGGCGGCGCTCGTCACCGGCGAGGGGCTGCCGCCCGCGCGGCGGTGCCTGGTCTGCGACCGCGAGGCGACGCCGTTCGTGCACGACGCGCACTGCCCGCGGACCGACTGCGATCTGCTGCCGGGCGCCTCCTGCGACGGCTCCCACGAGTCCGCCGTGCACGAGCTGCAGGAGGCTGCCCTGCGAAACCCGGCGACTCCCGCCGAGGCCGTCGTCGGCTTCGCGGACCACCCCTCGACGATCCTGCGCTGGACGCTCGCCGCCCGCTCCGACCTGCCTCCGGAGGTGTACCGGCGGCTGGCCGCGGACCCCACCCCCGGTGTCCGGGCCGACCTCGCCGGGAATCCCGCGATCGACGACGACCTGATCCGCACGCTGGCCGACGACGGTGGCCACGACGTGCGGCGCAGCCTCGCGCACAACGAGCACGTGCCGCTCGACGTGCTCGTCCGGCTGGCCGATGCCGCCAAGATCGGCGCCACTCTGCTGCCGCGGATCGCCGCCGCGACTCCCGCCGAGGTTCGGGAGTTGGCCCGGTCGTCGAACCCGGCCGCGCGCATGCTGGTGGCCCAACGGCGCGATCTGCAGCCCGAGTTCCGGGACGCGTTGGCCGCCGACCCCGACGCGAAAGTGGTCAAGTCCATCGCGCCGCATCCGGGTCTCACCGAGGCACAGTTGCGGGCCATGGCCGACCGGCACGGGGTCCGGGTCCTGGCCAAGGTGGCGACCAACCCGGACGCGAGTCCGGCGCTGCTGGAGGACCTGACCCGGCACGAACCGCCGGTGCAGAAGGCGTTCCGCGAGATCGCTCGGCACCGGAGGGCGACGGCCCGGGCTCTGCTGGCCTGCCTGGCGGACCACCAGGCGAGGCCGATAGCCGCGGGGCATCCGGCACTCCCGGTGGCGGTCATCGTGGACCTGCTCGCCGACGACGACTGGCAGGTGGTGGAAGCGGCGGCCGCCAACCCGTCGCTGCCGCTCGCCGTGATGTCGGATCTCGTGCCCCAGCTGTGAGTGCGCCGCCCACTCAGGGGAGCGCTCGGGCCTGCCGGCCATGCGCCCGACCGCCGTCCCTCAGTCCTGCGGCCCGAAGATCTCCGCGAGGTCGTACCCGACCGGCTCCTCCAGCTGCGCGTACGTGCAGCTCTCGGGGGTGCGGTCCGGGCGCCAGCGGCGGAAGCGAGCGGTGTGGCGGAAGCGGGCGCCGTTCTCCATGTGGTCGTAGGCCACCTCGGCCACCCACTCGGGGCGCAGCGGCACCCAGGACAGGTCCTTCTTGCCGGACCAGCGGCTGGGGGCGCCGGGCAGCCGGGCCGTCTCGTGCGCCGACTCCTGGTCCCAGGCCGCCCAGGGGTGGCCCTCGACGTCCTCCATCCGCAGCGGCTCCAGCTCGTCGATCAGCTCGGCGCGCCGCTTCATCGGGAACGCGGCCGACACGCCCACGTGCTGGAGGGTGCCCTGGTCGTCGTGGAGTCCGAGCAGCAGCGAGCCCACGATCGGGCCGCTCTTGTGCAGGCGGTAGCCCGCGACGACGACGTCCGCCGTGCGCTCGTGCTTGATCTTGAACATGGCGCGTTCGTCCTGGAGGTAGTGCACGGTGAGCGGCTTGGCGATCACGCCGTCCAGACCCGCCCCCTCGTACTGCTCGAACCAGCGCCGCGCCACCTCGATGTCGGTGGTCGCCGGGGCCACGTGCACGGGCGGCGACACCCCTGCCAGCGCCATGGTGAGCAGCGCCCGCCGGTCCGCGAGCGGGACGTCGAGCAGCGACTCGTCCGCAAGGGCCAGCAGGTCGAAGGCCACGAAGGACGCCGGGGTCCGCTCGGCGAGGGTGCGCACCCGGGAGTCCGCCGGGTGGATCCGCTCGGTGAGCGCGTCGAAGTCGAGCCGCCCGTCCCGGGCGATGACGATCTCCCCGTCCAGCACGCACCGCCGCGGCAACCGCTCCACGAGCGCCGCCACCAGCTCGGGGAAGTACCTGGTCAACGGCTTGCCCGTACGACTCCCGAGCTCGACGTCGGCCCCGTCCCGGAACACGATCGCCCGGAACCCGTCCCACTTCGCCTCGTACTGCATGTCCGGCGGGATCCTCGCCACCGACTTGGCGAGCATCGGCTTCACGGGTGGCATCACCGGCAGGTCCATGGCTCCGATTCTGCTCCCATACGAAGCCTGCCGCCCGGTGTGCGTGGGACCCGAGGTGCGCCTACCGTGGCCGCATGGCCGAAGCGGTGGAACTGGAAGCGGGCGGCCGCACCGTCCGGCTGTCCAGCCCGAGCAAGATCTTCTTTCCCGAGCGCGGATTCACCAAGCTGGACCTGGCGAACTACTACATCGCCGTCGGCCCCGGGATCCTGCGCGCCCTGCGCAACCGCCCCACCACCCTGGAGCGCTATCCCGACGGGGTGACCGGCGAGAACTTCTTCCAGAAGCGGGCGCCCAAGAACATGCCCGACTGGATCCCGACCGCGCACATCACCTTCCCCAGCGGTCGCAGCGCCGACGAGATGTGCCCGACCGAGGAGGCCGCCGTGCTGTGGGCCGCCCAGTACGGCACGCTCACCTTCCACCCCTGGCCGGTCCGCCGCGACGACGTCGACCACCCCGACGAACTCCGCATCGACCTCGACCCGCAGCCCGGCACCGACTTCGACGACGCCGTCCGCGCCGCCTACGAACTCCGCGCCGTCCTGGACGAGTTCGGCGGTCTGAAGGGTTTCCCCAAGACGTCCGGCGGACGCGGCCTGCACGTCTTCGTGCCGATCGAGCCCAACTGGACCTTCACCGAGGTCCGCCGCGCCGCCATCGCCGTCGGCCGTGAGCTGGAGCGCCGGATGCCGGACCAGGTGACCATCAAGTGGTGGAAGGAGGAGCGCGGCGAGCGCATCTTCGTCGACTACAACCAGACGGCGCGCGACCGCACCATCGCCTCCGCCTATTCGGTACGACCCCGCCCGCACGCCCCCGTGTCCGCGCCCCTGACCTGGGACGAGGTCGGCACCGCGCACCCCCAGGACTTCGACATCGCCACCATGCCGGCGCGCTTCGCCGAACTCGGCGACGTGCACGCGGACATGGACGACCACCGCTTCTCGCTCGAAGCCCTCCTCGAACTCGCCCGGCGCGACGAACACGATCACGGGCTCGGCGATCTGCCCTATCCGCCGGAGTATCCGAAGATGCCGGGCGAGCCTAAGCGGGTGCAGCCGAGCCGGGCGAAGAAGGAGGCGCCGCCGGCCGAGTAGTCCCGGCCGGCGGCCTCCTGGGTGCCGAGCGCGATGGACGGGGCCTGGACGATCTTGTCGCCGTCCGCC
>NZ_JBSFLV010000125.1:0-26424 GCF_053599215.1 Streptomyces sp. NPDC001002
TCCGTCGTGCCCCTCGTTGTGGGGTGTGCCGCCCCCCCCCCCCCCCCGGGGTCGAAGGGGCAGAGCCCCTGGAGGATGGGACGGGTAGGGGCGGCGGGGGCGAAAAAATCCATCCGCACCCCCACTAGGCCAATCCGGCACACACACCGCTCCCACCCCTACACCCCGGACAAACACCGCTCCACCCCCACCGCCCTACGGTGGACCCGAATGACGCGAACACCCCATACACCCCCGACGGAAGGGCCGGACCCCGACATGACTTCCCCCACCGCCTTCTGGCTCGCCGGCCGCCAGGTCACCGGCGATGACACCTTCGACGTGACCTCCCCCTGGGACGGCCGCCTGGTGGCAAAGGTCGCCGTCCCGACGGACGCCCAGGTGGAAGAGGCCGTCTCCGCCGCGCACGCGATCCGCGAGGACTTCGCCGCAACCCCGGCCCACATCCGAGCCGCCGCCCTGGACCACGTAAGCCGCCGCCTGGCAGACCGCACGGAAGAGATCGCCCAGTTGATCTCCGCCGAGAACGGCAAGCCCATCAAGTGGGCCCGAGGCGAAGTAGGCCGCGCGGTCTCGGTCTTCCGTTTCGCCGCCGAAGAGGCCCGCCGCTTCAACGCCGGCGAGGCACAACGCCTCGACACCGACCTCGGCGGCCAGGGCCGCCTCGCCCTCACCCGCCGCTTCCCCAAGGGCGTCGTCCTCGGCATCGCCCCCTTCAACTTCCCCCTGAACCTCTGCGCCCACAAGATCGCCCCGGCGATCGCGGCCGGCGTGCCGATCATCCTCAAGCCCGCCCCGGCCACCCCGCTCTCGGGCCTGCTCATCGGCGACCTGCTCGCCGAGACCGACCTGCCGGCCGGCTCCTGGTCGATCCTCCCGGTCGCCAACGACAAGATGCCCGCGCTGGTCCAGGACGAGCGCCTGCCGGTCATCTCGTTCACCGGTTCGGAGAAGGTCGGCTACGCGATCATGGACTCGGTGCCGCGCAAGCACTGCACCCTGGAGCTGGGCGGCAACGGCGCGGCCGTCGTCCTCGCCGACTACGCGAGCGACGCCGACCTCGACTGGGCCGCGACCCGCATCGCGACCTTCTCCAACTACCAGGGCGGCCAGTCCTGCATCTCCGTGCAGCGGGTCATCGCGGACGCCGCCGTCTACGACCGCCTGCTGCCGCGCATCGTCGCCGCCGTCGAGGCCCAGGTCACCGGCGACCCGGCCGACGACAAGACAGATGTCGGCCCGCTGGTCAGCGAGGTGGCCGCGCAGCGCGTCGAGTCGTGGGTCCAGGAGGCCGTCGACGCCGGTGCCACCCTCCTCACCGGCGGCAAGCGCGACGGCGCCTCCTACGCGCCGACGGTCCTCACCGACGTACCTGCCGACACGACGATCTCCTGCGAGGAGGTCTTCGGACCGGTGCTGACCGTGACGAAGGTGGACGGCGAGGCCGCCGCCTTCGCCGCCGCCAACGACTCCAAGTACGGCCTCCAGGCAGGGGTGTTCACCCACGACCTCCAGGTCGCCTTCCGCGCCCACCGCGCGCTGGAGGTCGGCGGTGTGGTCATCGGCGACGTCCCGTCCTACCGCGCCGACCAGATGCCGTACGGCGGCGCCAAGCAGTCGGGTGTCGGCCGCGAGGGCGTGAAGTTCGCGATGGACGACTACACGTACGAGCGGGTGCTGGTGCTGACGGGCCTCACGCTCTGACCGCACCTCTCTAGCTAATGGGAACCATTTTCATATAGCCTCCCCGAAGGGGCCCGGCGCCGATGCCTTCCGGTGCCGGGCCCCTTCTCCGCGTCGGCCCGCCCCGGACCCTCAACCGGAGAAGCCGACGTGCGCGAGCCGCACCGGCCCGCGCAGCCTGAGGTGCACGTCGTGCACGCCCTCGGCGACGATCCCGGCACCGAGGACGGTGTAGTCGTACGGCCCCGACGTGGGCGCGGGCAGGGCGAGTTCGGCGAGGGTCGGACCGCCGTCGAGGGACACCTCGACCGCCCCCTCGCCCGCCACCCGCACGGTCACCTCCGTGACGCCGGCCCCGAAGTCGCAGTCCCGGTAGACCAGTTCACCGGCTCCATCGCCCGCCGGCGTGACCGCGTCCCCCGACACCTTCGTCCGGTCGACGATCGCGATCCCGCTCTGCTCGTCGAAGTCGGCGGCGGAGAGCCCCCGTTGGAGCACACGGCGCGGACCACCGGGGTCGCCGTTCAGCAGCACCGTCGTACGGAGGCGGACGTCCTCGCTGGAGGCACCGGCCAGCACCTCGTACGGGCCCGGCTCCAGACGCCATCCGCTGCCCTTCACGTCCCAGAACTCGAAGGCGGAGAGCGGGACTTCGAAGGACAGGTCCGACCGCGCGCCCGGCGCCAGCGTGACCCGGCGGTGCGCGAGCAGTTCGCGGCGCGGACGCGGCACCGACGGTTCCACGGCCCGCGTGTAGAGCTGGGCGACCTCGTCGGCCGTGACGTCACCGGTGTTGGTGACCGCGAAGGAGACATGCGCCGACCCGTCCTCGACCCGCACGGCGAGGTCGGCGTAGGCGAAGGAGGCGTACGACAGTCCGTGGCCGAAGGGGAACAGGGGTGTTCCCTCGAAGTACAGGTACGTCTGCCGGCCGCCGATCACGTCGTAGTCGAGCAGGTCGGGCAGATCGCCGTCGCTCGCGTACCAGGTCTGCGGCAGGCGCCCGGCGGGGGAGACCTCGCCGGACAGGACACGGGCCAGCGCGGTGCCGGCCGCCTGGCCGCCGTGGGCCGTCCACAGCACGGCGGGCACGGCCGCGGTCCCGACGGTGTACGGGTACGCGGAGACCAGCGCCAGCACCGTGCGCGGGTTGGTGGCGCGGGCCGCGCGCAGCAGGCGCTCCTGCTGGGCGGGGAGGCGGAGTGTCGTACGGTCCTCGGTCTCGCGGCCGTTGATGTGCGGGTCGTTGCCCGCCACGACCACGACGACGTCGGCCTGCGCGGCGACCCGCCGCACGGCCTCCTCGCCGCGCTCGACGAAGACCAGCTCGAAGGGTTCCGGGCGCTCGGGGTGCATGGCGTTCTCGTCGTGCTCGTCGGCAACCTTCACGCCGTCGGCGGCGACACGGACATGGCGGCCGGTACCGATGTGCAGCAGGAGGTGACCGTTCTCGTGGGGTTCAAGGCGGAACGTCTCCTGGACGACCCAGCCGCCGGGCTGGTCGGTGGAGGCGCGGAGGTAGCCGTCCTCGGCCACCGAGAGATAGCGGCCGTCGGGGGCGCGGAGGGTGAGGACACCGTCTCCCCAGTCGACGAGCGCGAGTTCGGTGCCGGTGGGGTCGGTGGTGAGCGGGGGCAGGTCGGTACGGCCGGCCAGCAGCGCCGGGTCCAACGCGCCCTCGGCTCCCCGCACTTCGTCGGCCACGTCCACCAACGGCACGTGCAGGAAGGTGCCTTGGGGCGTCTTCAGCCGTACGCGGTCCACGCCCTCCGCGAACTCCACTCGCTCGGCGCCGAATTGCTCGTACAGCCCCTCCAGTGGAGTGGAGCGGTGGATGAGGGTGCCGCTGTACCAGTCGAGCTTGCACTCGTCGGCGAGCAGGCCGACGACCGCGATCCGGGTGTCGGGGGCGAGGGGCAGCAGGCCGTCGTTCTTGAGCAGCACGACCGCCTGCTCGGCGGCCTCCTGGGCGAGGGCGCGGTGCCCGGGGGTGTCGAAGTCGGCGGGGCCGGCGTACGGGTCGTAGCGCGGGTCGAACTCGCCGAGCCGGAAGCGTACGGAGAGCTGGCGGCGGACGGCCGTGTCGATGTCCGCGTCCGTCAACAGCCCTTGTTCGTAAGCCCTCTTGATCCGCCCGGTGATCCGCGAGGCGTCCGTGCCGTGGTCGGTGAAACTGTCGACGCCGGCGCTCAGCGCGGCGGCCGTCGCCTCCTCGTGGGTGTCGAAGTAGCGCTCGGAATCGACCAGGTTGGAGGGCGCCCCCGCGTCCGAGCAGACCAGCAGCTCCTCGTCGGTCCAGGCGCGCAGGTGCTCGCGCAGGTACGGGGAGACGTGGTTGGGGCGGCCGTTGACCAGGTTGTACGCCGGCATCACCCCGGCGGCCGCGCCCGCCTCGACCGTCTCGCGGAAGGCCCGCAGGTCGTACTCGTGCAGGACGCGCGGGCGGACCGAGGAGGACGTGACGTCGCGACCTGTCTCGTTGTTGTGCGCGAGCCAGTGCTTGAGGACCGGTGCCGTGCGCCAGTAGGTGGGGTGGTCGCCGCGCAGGCCGCGGGTGTAGGCGGTGGCGATCGCCGAGGTGAGCTTCGGGTCCTCCGAGTAGCCCTCCTCGTTACGGCCCCACAGCGGGTGGCGCAGCAGGTTCACCGTCGGTGCCCAGACGTTGAGGCCGACGCGGTCGTCGCGGGCGCGCATGGCCCGTGCCTCCTTGGCGACGGCCTCGCCGACACGGCGCACCAGCTCCGGGTTCCAGGTCGCGCCGAGGCCCACGGCCTGCGGGAACACCGTCGCCGGGCCCATCCAGGCCACCCCGTGCAGGGCCTCCTGGCCGGTGCGGAACGCGGCGAGGCCAAGGCGCTCGACGGCGGGCGCGAACTGGTGCAGGAAGGAGATCCGCTCGTCGAGCGTCAGCCGCTCCAACAGATCGTCGATGCGCTTCGCGAACGGCAGCTGCGGATCGCGGAACGGCGGCGTGGACGGCGTCAGTTCGGACACGTGGGGTTCCCCTTGCGATGGAGCGGCGGAACACTTTCGAAGCGCTTCGATGCTCATTCGACGGACGGCTGGGTGTCAAGGGATGCTCACCGCTATTTCAAGCAGCACATACCAAGAGGTCGGCCCTGATACCTCGGAGGAATCTTGGAGGCGACCCTTGTGCACCCCAGGGTGTTCACTTAACCTCGCAGCAACATCGAAGCGCTTCGACAAGTTCGCCAAGTGCTCTGTTCCACTCAAGACACCGCAGCCGACGGCCCACCGCCGGGTGTCCTGGTGCGCCATGAAGGGTTGACGCAATGACGCCGAACGCCTCCGCCGCCTCCGCCCCCAGCCGGAGAAGTTTCCTCGCCTCCACGGCGGTCGCCGCCGCAGCGGTGGCGGGAGGAATGCCGCTGCTCGCCGCGTGCGGTGGTTCGGACAGCGGGTCGAACGGGGGTTCGTCGTCGGGCAAGGGCGTCAAGAAGCTGCTCCCGGCCTACGTGGCCGGCAATGTGGTGACCCCCGACATCCCCGCGAAGAACGGCTCCGCGCTCGGCTTCACCGCCAAGCTCGACCTCGCCGGCCTGAAGACCTCGGTGCCCAAGAAGCTCGGCAAGGGCGGCAAGGTCTCCATCATGTCGCCGTTCTGGGGCTCCCCGCCGAAGTCGGACAACGCCTACTACAAGGCGATGAACGCCCTGATCGGCGTCGACGTCGAGTGGCAGAACCAGGACGGCAACACCTACGACCAGAAGCTCGGCGCGGTCCTCGCCTCCAGCGACATCCCCGACGTCGTGGTCATCCCCGGCTGGAACATGGGCGGCAAGATACCCAGCGCGATCGTCGGCAAGTTCGCCGATCTCGGCCCCTATCTCTCCGGGGACAAGATCAAGGAGTACCCGAACCTCGCGGCGATCCCGACCGACGCCTGGCGGCGCTCGATCTTCGGCGGCAAACTCCGCGGCCTGCCGCAGCCCTCCCCCTACGTCACCGGCATCGTGCCCCTGTACCGCAAGGACATCTTCGACAAGGAGGGGTACCAAGTCCCCACCTCCGCCGACGAGTTCATGGCGCTGGCCAAGGAGATCACCAACGCCAAGGCCAAGCGCTGGGCCTGCCTGGACATGAAGTGGACCGCCTTTCAGGCCTTCGGTGTCCTCTCGGGCAGCGAGAAGCCGCTCGGCTGGAACCTCGTCGACGGCAAGCTGGTCTACCGCGTCGAGACCCCCGAGTACCTCGAAGCGCTGGAGTGGACCCGCAAGCTCTTCGCCGCCGGATACGTCCACCCGGACGCCGAGTTGGGCAAGAGCGCGGCCACCGACCCGGGCCCCAAGTTCGCCGCGGGCGAGTTCCTCATCTACCCCAACAACATCTCGCAGTGGTGGAGCCGCACCGCCGAACAGGCCACTCAGAACCCGGAGTACAAGATCTGGGGCATGGACATCTTCGGCCACGACGGCGGCGACCCGACCCTCTGGGCCGAACAGCCCGCCGGGATCTTCGCCTTCATCAGCAAGAAGGCCTCCGAGTCCGTGATCCGTGACGTGCTGGCCGTCGCCAACGTCACCGCCGCGCCGTACGGCACCAAGGAGTACATGCTCACCAACTACGGCGTGGAGGGCACCCATTACACCGTCAAGGGCGGCGTGCCCACCAAGACCGACCAGGGCAACAACGAGGTCCTGAACGCCTACGTCATGGTCGCGAGCCCCGCCGCCACGATCGCCCACCCCGACTTCCCCGACGTCGCCAAGGCACAGGTCGAGTGGCAGCAGCGGATGGGCGCCTTCACCAAGAAGTCCACCTTCTACGGCCAGCAGATCACCGAGCCCAGCCGGTACACCAACCTCTCCAACGACTTCGAGCAGTTGGAGGACGACATCACCCGCGGCCGCAAGAAGATCAGTGACATGCAGCAGGCCGTCTCCGACTGGAAGAGCAAGGGCGGCGACCGACTCCGCGACTGGTACCAGAAGTTGCTCGACGACAACGGCACCGCGGCGAGCTGACCGGCACCGAGGCAAGGAGAACGGCCGTGTCCCACAGCACGGTGCCTCGGAGCAGGACCGAGGCCGACACGACGGGGAAGACCCCGGTGGCGTCCGGCGGCGCCACCGGCACCTCGCAGAAACGTCCCGGCGGGAAGCTGAGCCTGCGGCTCAGGTTCAGACGCGACCGCGTCCTGCTCCTGATGACGCTGCCGGCGCTCCTGCTGATCCTGGTCTTCAACTACCTGCCGATCCTCGGCAACATCGTCGCCTTCCAGGACTACGACCCCTACGTCAGCGACAACGGCATCGTCTCGATGCTGCACAGCCCCTGGGTCGGCTTCGAGAACTTCCAACTGATCTTCCAGGACTCGGCCTTCTGGAGCGCCGTACGGAACACACTGGTCCTCTTCTTCCTCCAGCTGATCCTGTTCTTCCCCATCCCGATCCTGCTCGCGCTGCTCATCAACAGCGTGGTCAGGCCCCGGGTCCGGGCGCTCTCGCAGGCGATCCTCTACCTGCCGCACTTCTTCTCCTGGGTGCTGGTCATCGCCGTCTTCCAGCAACTCCTCGGTGGGGCAGGCCTGTTCTCGCAACTCCTGCGCCAACACGGCTACGACGGCCTCGACATCATGACCGACCCCAACACGTTCAAGTTCCTGATCACCGCGCAGAGCGTGTGGAAGGACGCGGGCTGGGGGATCATCGTCTTCCTCGCCGCGCTGTCCTCCGTCAGCCCCGATCTGTACGAGGCCGCGGCGATGGACGGCGCGGGGCGCTGGCGCCGCATGTGGCACGTCACGCTGCCCGCGCTGCGGCCGGTGATCGCGCTGCTGCTGGTGCTGCGGGTGGGTGACGCGTTGACGGTCGGCTTCGAACAGATCCTGCTCCAACGCGATGCCGTGGGCCCCGGAGCGGCGGAGGTCCTCGACACCTTCGTCTGGTGGAACGGCGTCCGCAACCAGGACTTCGGCTACGCGGCCGCCGCCGGACTCGTCAAGGGCGTGATCAGCCTCGGCCTGGTCCTCGCCGCGAACAAAGTGGCCCACCTGATGGGCGAGCAGGGGGTGTACAAGAAGTGACCGCCGTCATCGACGAGGCCGTGAATCCGGTCAAGTCCGCACGACAGCCGGGGCGTTGGGCCGCGCCGCCTCGCCCGACCTGGGAGGAGGAGCCCAGCAAGGCCGGCCTCGCCGGCAAGGGCCTGGTCCTCACCCTCGCCTGCCTCGGCATCCTCTTCCCGCTCTGGATCGTCCTCGTCACCAGCCTCTCCTCGCGCAAGACCATCGACGAGGCGGGCGGCCTGGTCATGGTGCCCAAGGGCATCACGTTCGTCGCCTACAAGGAGCTCCTCAGCGGCGGTCAGGTCACCCGGGCGGCGATCATCAGCATCCTCGTCACGCTCGTCGGCACGCTGTTCTCGATGACGGTGTCGGTGCTGTGCGCGTACGGGTTGTCGCGGATCGGGTCGCTCGGGCACCGGTGGCTGCTGATGATTCTGCTCGCCACGATGTTCTTCAGCGCCGGGCTGATTCCCACGTACCTGCTGGTGCAGTCGCTCGGACTCACCGACAGCTATCTCGCGCTGATCCTGCCGAGTGCGCTCAGCGTGTTCAACATCCTTGTGCTGCGCGGGTTCTTCATGGGGATCTCGCAGGAACTCACCGACAGTGCGCGGATCGACGGGGCCGGGGATTTTCGAATTCTGTGGCAGATCGTGATGCCGTTGTCGCGTGCGGTGCTTGCCGTTATCACGCTGTTCTACGCCGTCGGGTACTGGAGTGCCTGGTTCAACGCGTCCCTGTATCTCAACGACCAGAACATGATGCCGCTGCAGAACGTCATGATCCAGCTGGTGCAGAAGCAGGAGGCGCCGGTGGGGTTGGGGCAGGCGATCAAGACCGGTGAGCTGTCCGGGCTCGCTGTTCAGATGGCGGTGATGGTGATGGCTCTGCTGCCGGTGGCTGTGTTGTCGCCGTTCGTCCAGAAGCATTTCAAGAAGGGCATGTTGACCGGTGCTGTGAAGGGTTGACCTGGTCATTTGTCTGCGGCTGCGCTGTGGCTGGTCGCGCAGTTCCCCGCGCCCCTGAAGGGGCGCCACACCTACCCTCCTTCATTAGACGAGGTATGTCATGCTCACGCCCCGCCTGAGCCGTCGGGCTGTTCTTGCCGGGACCGCTGCCGCCACTGCGCTCACCACGCTCCCGCCCTTGCAAGGGCGCGCCCATGCTGCCGAAGCCGTCGCCCCCTCCTACCGCTGGCGCAACGCCGTCATCGGCGGAACCGGATTCGTCACCGGTGTCCTCTTCCACCCCTCCGTCCGCGGGCTCGCCTACGCCCGTACCGATATCGGCGGGGCCTACCGGTGGGACGAACGGGCCGCCCGATGGACCCCGTTGACCGATCATCTCGGTTGGGACGACTGGAACCTCCTCGGTGTGGAGGCCCTCGCCATCGACCCCGCCCACCCTGACCGCCTCTATCTCGCCCTCGGCACCTACGCCCAGTCCTGGGCCGGCAACGGAGCCGTGCTGCGTTCCGACGATCGCGGCGCCACCTGGACCCGTACCGACCTCGCCGTGAAGCTCGGCGCCAATGAGGACGGACGCGGGGCTGGTGAGCGGCTGCTCGTCGATCCGCGTGACAGTGACACCCTGTGGCTCGGCACCCGGCACGACGGGCTGCTCAAGTCCACCGACCGGGGTGCCACTTGGGCAGCCGTGAGCGACTTCCCGGCCGCGCCCAACGCGAGCGGCCAGGGCGTCACCTTCCTCGTCGCCGTCGGCCGTGCCGTCTACGCCGGCTGGGGCGACGGTGACGGCACCGGCGCCACGAGCAACCTGTACCGCACCACCGCCGGCACCGCAGGTGGGACCACCGGCGGAACCACCTGGGAAGCCGTCCCCGCCCAGCCCACCGGCACCTCCGCCAAGGTGCCGATCCGGGCCGCGTACGACGCGCACACCCGCGAGCTGTACGTGTCGTACGCCGACGCGCCCGGGCCCAACGGGCAGGCCGACGGCAGTGTGCACAGGTTCGCTCCCGGTACCGGCCGATGGACGGACGTCACCCCCGTCCGGCCCGGCGGCAGCGACACCTTCGGCTACGGCGGGGTCGCCGTCGACGCCCGTCGACCCGGCACCGTCGTCGTCTCCACCAACAACCGCTGGGCGGCCGTCGACACCCTGTACCGGACCACCGACGGCGGTCGCACCTGGACGTCCCTCAAGGACGCTGCTGTCTTCGACGTGTCCGAGACTCCTTTCCTCAAGTGGGGTGCCGAGCAGCCCAAGTTCGGCTGGTGGATCCAGGCCGTCGCCGTCGACCCGTACGACTCCCGGCATGTGGTGTACGGGACCGGTGCCACCCTCTACGGCACGCGGGATCTGAAGCACTGGGCGCCGCAGATCCGTGGCCTGGAGGAGACGTCGGTGATCAAGCTGGTGTCGCCCCCGGTCGGGGAGGCGCACCTGCTGAGCGGCTCGGGGGACATCGGCGTGCTGTACCACGAGCGGCTCACGGCCTCGCCCTCCCGCGGCATGGCGACGAACCCCGTGTTCGGGTCGGCGACGGGACTCGCGCAGGCCGCGGGCAGGCCGGCGTACGTGGTGCGCACCGGCTGGGGCGACAACGGCAACGGTGCCTTCTCGGGCGACGGCGGCCGGACCTGGGCGCCCTTCGCTGCCCAGCCCTCCCTCGCCCATGACGCACCGGGGCCGATCGCCACCAACGCCGACGGCAGCGTGCTGCTGTGGTCCTTCGTGCACTGGGACGGCACGAAGTACGCAGCCCACCGCTCGGCCGACAACGGCACGACCTGGACCGAGATCTCCTCCTTCCCGAAGGGCGCCACGCCGGTCGCCGACCCGGCCGACCCGACGCTCTTCTACGCGTACGACACCGATACAGGAACGCTACTTGCCAGCACTGACAGTGGCCTCTCGTTCACCGAGCGTGCGGGTGGGCTGCCCGCCGGGGACAGTCAGTTCCAGCTGGTCGCGGCGCCGGGGCGGTCCGGTGACCTGTGGCTGAGCGCCAAGTGGAACGGGCTCTACCGGTCCGTCGACGGCGGCGTGAGCTTCGCCAAGGTCGCCAGCTGCTGGGCCTCGTACACCCTCGGCTTCGGGAAGGCCGCCGACGGATCCGACTATCCGGCGATCTATCAGGTCGGCTCCACCGAGACCATCACCGCCGTCTACCGGTCCGACGACGAGGCCAAGACCTGGGTGCGGATCAACGACGACGCTCACCAATGGGGCTGGACCGGGCAGGCCATCACCGGTGACCCGCGCGTGTACGGGCGGGTCTTCCTCGCCACCAACGGGCGTGGGATCCAGTACGGGGAGCGGATCTGATGCCTCAGCTCAACGACACGACCCGTGGGCGCATCCTCTTCGGCGGCGACTACAACCCCGAGCAGTGGCCCGAGGAGACCTGGCACGAGGACGTCCGGCTGATGAAGGACGCCGGCGTCAACTCCGTGACCCTCGGGGTCTTTTCGTGGGCGAAGCTCGAACCCCGGCCGGGGGAGCGGGACTTCGGCTGGCTGGACCGGCTGATGGATCTGATGCACGGGAGCGGGATCGGGGTCGTGCTCGCCACTCCCACCTCCTCGCCCCCGCCCTGGCTCGGCCGCCTCCACCCCGAGACGCTGCCCCGCGACGAGGACGGCCGGACCGAATGGTGGGGTGGCCGCCAGCACTTCTCGCACTCCAGCGCCGCCTACCGCAGCCGGGCCGCCGCCATCACCGAGGATCTCGCGGCCCGTTACGCCGACCACCCCGCCCTCACCCTGTGGCACATCAACAACGAGTACTGCACCTACGACTGGGGCGACGAGGCCGCCGCCCGTTTCCGCGGCTGGCTCGGCGAGAAGTACGGCAGCCTCGACGCCCTCAACTCCGCCTGGGGAACGGCCTTCTGGAGCCAGGGCTACGGCGACTGGGCCGAGGTGCTGCCGCCCCGGCACGCGCACTACCTCAAGAACCCCACCCAGGTGCTGGACTTCAAGCGGTTCACGTCCGACATGCTCCTGGAGTGCTACACCGCCGAACGGGACATCGTGCGGCGCCACACCCCGCACATCCCCGTCACCACCAACTTCATGCCGCTGTGGGCCGGGCAGGACGCGTGGCGGTGGGCGGGGGAGGAGGACGTCGTCTCCGTCGACCTCTATCCCGACCCGCGTGATCCGTTCGGCGCCCAACACGCCGCCCTTGTCCAGGACTTGACCCGATCCCAGGCGCGCGGCCCCTGGATGCTGATGGAGCAGGCGGCCGGTCCGGTCAACTGGCGGGGCGTCAACCACCCCAAGCCGCGCGGCCTCAACCGCCTCTGGTCCCTCCAGGCCGTCGCCCGCGGAGCCGACGCCGTCTGCTACTTCCAGTGGCGCCAGTCCCGACAGGGCGCGGAGAAGTTCCACTCCGGGATGGTCAGCCACGCGGGGGAGGAGGGCCGTACCTTCCAGGAGGTCAAGCGGCTCGGCGCCGAACTCGCCACGATCGGCGCGGAGGTGACGGGCACTCACCTCACCGCCGACATCGCCGTCCTGCACGACTGGCACTCCTGGTGGGCCGGCGCCCACGAGGGCCGCCTCTCCACCCGCGTCGACTACACCGACGTCCTCACCTCCTGGCACCGCGCCCTCTGGCAGTCCCACCTCACCACCGACTTCGCCCACCCCGAACACGACCTGAGCCCGTACAAGCTGGTCGTCGTCCCCCAGCTCTACGCCCTCACGGACCCGGCGATCGACAACCTCCTCACCTACGTCCGCAATGGCGGCACCCTCGTCTCCGGCTTCCTCACCGGCGTCGCCGACCAGGACGACCGAGTGCGCCCCGGCGGCATGGACCCCCGGCTCCGCGAACTCCTCGGCATCCGCACCATGCACGAGTGGTGGCCCCTGGACGAAGGGGAGTTCGCGGAGACCGACCGCTTCCGCGGGACCCTGTGGTCGGAGGAGATCGAGGCCACCGGGAACGCCGAGGTCGAGGCCGCGTACAAGGGCGGCGAACTCGACGGGCTTCCCGCGGTTCTGCGCAACGGCCGTGCCTGGTACGTCTCCACGCTCCCCGAGCCCGACGCGCTGCGCGCACTCCTCGCCCTGATCGCGGCCGACGCGGGCGCCCGTCCCGTCCTCGACGGACTGCCCGACCGGGTCGAGGCCGTGCGCCGCGGCGACCTGCTCTTCCTGCTCCACCACGGCCGCGAGTCCGTGTCCGTCGAGCTCCCGGGCACCCACCATGACCTGCTCACCGGCGCGTCCTTCACCGACGAAGTCACCCTCGGCCGCTACGGCGTGGTGGTGTTGCGCTCATGAACCTTACGCACGGAACCTGGGAGCCCCGGCCCGCCGTCCGCTGGGAGGACGGCTTCCTGAGCGGCAACGGCCATCATGGCGCCCTTGTGTTCGGTGAGCCGGACGACGAGCGGGTCGTCGTCACCCATCACACCCTGGTCCGCCCCAACGGCGCCGAACACGCCCGCCCGCCCCACCTCGCCGACCGACTCCCCGCTCTCCAGGACAGCTTGCTCGCAGGCGACCTGCACGCGGCCGAATCCTTCACCGACGGGCGCGAGTTGCAGTGGGTGCAGCCTTTCCATCCGGCCTTTCAGGTACGGCTGCGCGGGACGACCGACACGCTCACCAGGGCCGGCACGCCCGCCGAGCCAAGCACAGAAGCACCCCGCTACCGCCGCTCCGTCGACTTCACCACCGGCGTCACCGAGACCGAATACGAGGGCCACCGCAGCCGCGTCTTCGTGTCCCGCGCCGATGACGTGATCGTCCAGCACGTCATCTCGCCCGACCTGGACATCACCCTCGACCCCCACCTCCCGGGCGCACCCGCCGGGCTCGCCGTCGGCGACGGCGCGGTCCTCACCCCCGAGGGCGCCCTGCTCACCCTGCGCGTCCACTACCCGGGGAGTGAGACGGCGTACACCGGAGTGACCCTGGTCGTGGCCACGGGTGGCCGAACCACGCTCACCCCGCCGGGAGTTCGGGTCACCGGCGCGGACTCGGTGCTGCTGCTGACCCGAGTGAAGCGGCACGCCGGTGAGCCGGACACCGAGCCCCTGACCCGTGCCCTGCGTGACCTGCTCATGGACACCGGGAATCCGGATGCAGGGGACCCGCAGGCCAACGGCCCACATTCCAAAGCCCCGCACGCCGACGACCCCTACACCCACCTCCTGAACCGCCACATCACCCTCCACCGCACCGCCTACACCCGCGTCACCCTCGACCTGCACGCCGACCCAACCGAACGCGCCCTCCCCGGGTCGGAGTTGCTCGCGCTCCCCGACAGCCCCGCCCTCCTGGAGCGCCTCTTCGCCGCCGGCCGCTACCACCTGCTCTCCGCGAGCGGCCTCCTCCCGCCCCGGCTGACCGGCCTGTGGACCGGCGACTGGGACACCGCCTGGTCCGGCGCCTTCACCAACGACGCCAACCTCAACCTCCAGACCGCCTCCGCCGCACCAGGCGCCCTGCCCGAAGTGACTGAGGCCCTCGCCTCTCTGATCCACGGTCAGCTCGACGACTGGGCCGAGAACGCCCGCGCGGTCTTCGGCGCCCGAGGCGTCGTCGCCCCCGCCCACACCGACGGCGAGTCCGGGCTGTCGTACCACTTCAGCCGTGAATACCCCCTCCACCTGTGGACCGCCGGCGCCGACTGGCTGCTCAAGCCACTCGTCGATCACGACGAGACACGCGGCGCCCGCGATTCGCGTACCGCCGCCGCGCTCGCCGAAGTCGCCCGGTTCTACGAGGACTTCCTCAATCGGACGGACGGGGACGGGCAGTTGGTCGTCGTCCCCTCCTACTCGCCCGAGAACCGGCCCGCGAACGGGAGTTGGGGCGCGATCGACGCGGCGATGGATCTGTCCGCCGCCCGGCACGCCCTGCTGACCGCGGCCGACTACCACCCGGGACCCGACGCGGACCGCTGGCGCGCGCTCGCCGACCGGCTCCCACCCCATCGCGTCAACTCCGATGGCGCGCTCGCCGAATGGGCCCACCCCGGCCTCGACGACAGCTACGACCACCGGCACCTCAGCCACCTCTACGGTGTCTGGCCGCTCGACGAGATCACCCCGTACGACACCCCCGACCTCGCGGCCGCCGCCCAGCGCGCCCTCGAACTGCGGGGCGCCGAGAACGACTCCGCGCACGGGCATCTGCATCACGCCCTGATCGCCGCCCGGTTGCGCGACGGCGACCGGGTCGCGCACGCGCTCGGGCAGGTCCTGAAGGGCGACTTCTTCCACAACTCCCTGATGAGCGCGCACTACCCGAACCGTGACGTCTACAACGCGGACGCGGCGCACACCCTGCCCGCGGTGCTCGTCGAGACGCTCGTGCAGTCGACGCCGGACCGGCTGGTCCTGCTGCCCGCGCTCCCGGCGACGTACCCGAAGGGTGAACTGCTGGGCGTCCGTACCCGGTTCGGGGCCGTGCTCGATCTGACCTGGAGCCCGCACCAAGCGACCGTGCGGCTGCGCCCCACCCGCAGCCGCCGCGTCGAACTCCGGACTTCCGCCGGCGCGGAGCCGCTCGATCTCGTCGCCGGCGAAGACCGCGTCCTCACCCTGAGGACGTGGTGATCCCCGCACCTCCCCCCACCCATGGAAGGGACACCATGGCTACACGCACTCTGAGCAGGGTCACCATGGCGCTGCTGGCCCCGGCCCTCGCGCTCGGCGCCACCGTCGGCCTTGCCTCCGCCCCCGCCTCGGCGGCCGTCTGGAGCTCCTGCGACCAGTGGGGCAACACCTCGCTGAACGGCTACACGCTCTACAACAACATCTGGGGCTCCGGCGCCGGCGCCCAGTGCATCTGGGCCAACTCCGGTACCAACTGGGGCGTCAACGCCAACCACCCCAACACCGGCGGCATCAAGTCCTACCCCAACGCCAAGAAGGTGATCAACAAGTCGATCACCTCCCTCGGTTCGCTCTCCAGCAGCTACAACGTCTCGGTCCCGTCGTCCGGCGCGTACAACACGTCGTACGACATCTGGGACACCAACTACGACTACGAGATCATGCTCTGGATGAACAAGACGGGCGCCGTCGGCCCGCTCGGCACCTCGCAGGGCAACCTCACGCTGGGCGGCCACACCTGGACCGTCTACAAGGGCAACAACGGCGCCAACGACGTGTTCTCGTTCGTGCGCACCTCCAACTCCAGCTCCGGCACGGTCAATGTGCTGCCGATCCTGAAATGGATCAAGGACACCAAGGGCTGGTTCGGCAACGTGACCATAGGGGACCTGCAGTTCGGCTTCGAGATCACGTCCTCCTCCGGCGGCCTGGACTTCACCGTCAACAGCGAGAGCGTGACCAGTAGTTGAGCCCCGGCGGTTGAGCCGGACGTGGCCGGTCCCAGTTCCGCGGGACCGGCCACATCCGCGTCTACTCCGCCACCGGCAGCCGCGCCCCGTCCCGCAGGAACAGCGGGATACGGTCGAGCGGCGCCTCGACCGTCACGGCCGTACCGCCCTCGTACGTCTCGCCGGTCCACGCGTCCGTCCAGGTCGCGCCCGCCGGGAGGTACGTCGTGCGGGCCGTGGCGCCGGCGGTCAGGACCGGGGCGACCAGCAGGTCCCGGCCGAAGAGGTAGGCGTCGTCCACCGTCCAAATCGCCCGGTCGTCCGGGAACTCCAGGAAGAGCGGGCGCATCGGCGGCAGCCCCTCCTCGTGGGCCTCCCGCATCACGTCCAGAACGTACGGCTTCAGGCGTTCGCGCAGGCGCAGGTACTTCGCCAGGACCGGGGTGGTCTCCTCGCCGTACGACCAGACCTCGTTGGGTCCGCCGGTCATGTCGGGGCCCAGCGCCATGCCGGGGTCGCGGAAGCCGTGCAGGCGCATCAGCGGGGACAGGGCGCCGAACTGGAACCAGCGGACCATCACTTCGCGGTACGCGGGGTCGTCCGGGTCGCCGCCGTGGAAGCCGCCGATGTCCGTGTTCCACCAAGGGATGCCGGACAGGGCCGTGTTGAGACCGGCCGCGATCTGGCGGCGCAGGGTCGCGAAGTCGGTGCCGATGTCGCCGGACCACAGGGCGGCGCCGTAGCGCTGACTGCCCGCCCACGCCGAGCGGTTGAGGGTGATGATCTCGTCGTCCCCCGAGCCCGAGGCGAGCAACCCGTCATAGAACGTGCGGGAGTTCTCGGCGGGATAGCTGTTGCCTACCTCCAGGCCCGGGCCCGTCCAGTAGCGCAGGTTCTCCTGGAAGCCGGGCTTCAGCTCCGGCTCGCAGGCGTCCAGCCAGAAGGCCGTGATGCCGTACGGGTCCAGGTAGTTCTCCTTCACCTTCGACCACACGAACTCCCTGGCCTCCGGGTTCGTGGCGTCGTAGAAGGCGACCTGGACGGTGGACGAGACCCCCTTGTCGGGCCAGTCCGCGTGCGCCATCGGGCCGTACTGCGTGCCGATGAGGTAGCCGCGCTGCTCCAGCACCGGGTGGTTCTCCGACAGCGGCGACACCGACGGCCAGACGCTGACCACCAACTTGATGCCCAGGTCCGCCAGTTCACGGACCATCGCCCCCGGGTCGGGCCACTCCGACAGGTCGAACTTCCAGTCGCCCAGGTGCGTCCAGTGGAAGAAGTCGCAGACGATCGCCGAGATCGGCAGCCCGCGCCGCTTGTACTCCCGTGCCACGGCGAGGAGTTCGTCCTGCGTGCGATAGCGCAGCTTGCACTGCCAGAAGCCGGCCGCCCACTCCGGCAGCATCGGCGTACGGCCCGTCACCGCGCTGTAGCGGCGCTGGCCGTCCGCCGGGGCGCCGGCGGTGATCCAGTAGTCGATCTGCCGGGCCGAATCGGCCACCCACCGCGTGCCGTTGCGGGCCAGCTCCACGCGGCCGATCGCCGGGTTGTTCCACAGCAGGGTGTAGCCGCGGCTGGAGGAGAGCACCGGTATGGAGACCTCGGCGTTGCGCTGCACCAGGTCGAGCACCAGGCCCTTCTGGTCCAACTGCCCGTGCTGGTGCTGCCCGAGACCGAACAGCTTCTCGTCGTCGTAGGCCGCGAAGCGCTGCTCCAGCCGGTGGTGGCCGTTGCCGACAGCCGTGTACAGGCGCGAGCCCGGCCACCAGAAGTGCGCCCGCTCCTCGGCGAGGATCTCCGCGCGGTCGTCCGTGCGCAGGAACCGGATCAGCCCCTCGGCGTCCACCTCCACGGTGAGCGCGCCGACGGTCAACTGCCCCTGTCCGCCTTCTATTTTGACGGTGGACGACGTCGGCGGCGCGTCCGCGAGCAGCGCGCCCGGCAGTCCGTCGAGGACGGGACCGCCGAGCCGGGCCCGGACCCGGACGGCGTCCGGCCCCCACGGCTCGACGCGCAGCGTCTCCTGACGGCCGCTCCACTCCAGCGCGCCGTCCCGCTCGCGGAAGGTGCCGACGGTGGGGGAGGACTGCGCGAGGCTCACCGCGCCGGTCGGGGGCTGGTTTTCGGCAGGCTGATTCACGAGGAGTGCTCCTGGAGGAAAGCGGACAGGGGTGACCCGCACCGGCACCTGGAAACTGGAACGTGGAACCTGAGACGTGGGACCGGGAACGTGGCGTGTCAGGGCCTCGACGGGGCCGGACCCGTACTGGAGCGCACCGTCAACTCCGGTGCGATCAGCACGACTTCGTCCTTGCCGCGGCCATCCAGCTTGGCGACCAGATGCTCCACCGCGTGCCGGCCCATCTCCTGCGCGGGGATGGCGACCGACGACAGCCGCACCGAGGCCTGCACGGCGACCTGCTCAGGGCAGATCGCCACCACCGACATGTCCTCCGGCACGGCCCGGCCCTGGTTGCGCAGCAGGGCGAGCAGCGGCTCCACCGCCGACTCGTTCTGCACGACGAAGCCCGTGGTGCCCGGGCGCTCGTCGAGGATGCGGGCGAGGGTGAGCGCCATCGCGTCGTACCCGCCCTCGCACGGCCGGTGCAGCAGTCGTACGCCCAACTCCTGGGCCCGTGACCGCAGTCCGTCGAGGGTGCGTTCGGCGAAGCCGGTGTGGCGCTCGTAGACCGCGGGGGCCTCGCCGATGACGGCGAGGTCGCGGTGGCCGAGCTTCGCCAGATGCTCGACGCACAGTGCGCCCGTCGCCTTGAAGTCGAGGTCCACGCAGGTCAGTTCGGTGGTGTCGGCGGGCAGTCCGATCAGCACGGCCGGCTGGTCGGTGCCGCGCAGCAACGGCAGCCGCTCGTCGTCGAGTTCGACGTCCATCAGGATCATGCCGTCGGCGAGCCCGCTGCCGGTGACCCGGCGCACCGCGTCCGGACCTTCCTCGCCGGTCAGCAGCAGGACGTCGTAACCGTGTGTCCGGGCCGTGGTGGCGACCGCGATGGCGATCTCCATCATCACCGGCACGTACATGTCGGTGCGCAGCGGGATCATCAGCGCGATGATGTTCGACTTGCTGCTGGCCAGGGCGCGCGCGCCCGCGTTCGGGTGGTACCCCAGCTCGCGGATGCTCTGCTCGACCCGCAGCCGGGTGGTCACGGAGATGGACCGCTTCCCGCTGAGGACATAGCTCACCGTGCTCGCCGAGACTCCGGCGTGCTGGGCGACCTCGGCGAGGGTGACCATCCAGCTCTCCAAGCGGTGTGAAGCGCTTCGACAGTGCGCATTACGAACAGGGGCGGGTGAGGATGGTTCGACACTAGCTCTGGCGCGGGTGGGTGTCCATAGGTTGTCGAAGCGCTTCGACAGCTTTTCTCGAACCGGCGCACCGACGACCGCTGAGTCGTACCCCGACCGTGCCCGGGGCCGTACCCGAACCGTCCCCCGGACGGACCCCCGGCGCAACACCTCAATCCGTCGGACGGCTGCGCGAAGGGTGGTGGGGTCGCCCGGGATCGGGTACTAACGATCGGGTAGCACCCGTCGGTAACCAAACTGGTCCGAGATCCCGATTCGCGGCGAGGTGACCCTCATGTCCGCACCATCCAGCGATTCCCCCGGCAAGGCCACAGTCTCCGAACGCGAGGCCCGCCAGGTGGCGGAGGCCGCCCGGGAGCAGGAGTGGCGCAAGCCCAGTTTCGCCAAGGAGCTCTTCCTCGGCCGCTTCCGGCTCGACCTGGTCCACCCGCACCCCACGCCCGCCGCCGAGGACGCCCAGCGCGGCGAGGAGTTCCTCGCCAAGCTCCGCGACTTCTGCGAGACGAAGGTGGACGCGGCGCTCATCGAGCGCGAGGCCAGAATCCCGGACGAGGTGATCAACGGGCTCAAGGAGCTCGGCGCCCTCGGGATGAAGATCGACACCAAGTACGGCGGGCTCGGCCTCACCCAGGTGTACTACAACAAGGCGCTCGCGCTGGCCGGCTCCGCCTGCCCGGCGATCGGGGTGCTGCTGTCGGCGCATCAGTCCATCGGCGTACCGCAGCCGCTGAAGATGTTCGGCACCGCCGAGCAGAAGGAGGCCTTCCTTCCGCGCTGCGCCCGCACCGACATCAGCGCCTTCCTGCTCACCGAGCCCGACGTCGGCTCCGACCCGGCCCGCCTCGCCACCAGCGCGGTGCGCGACGGGGACGACTACGTCCTCGACGGCGTGAAGCTGTGGACCACCAACGGCGTCGTCGCCGACCTGCTCGTCGTGATGGCCCGGGTGCCGAAGACCGAGAGCGCCAAGGGCGGCATCACCGCCTTCGTCGTGGAGACCAACTCGCCCGGCATCACCGTCGAGAACCGCAACGCCTTCATGGGCCTGCGCGGCATCGAGAACGGCGTCACCCGCTTCCACCAGGTCCGGGTCCCCGCCGCCAACCGCATCGGCCCCGAGGGTGCCGGCCTCAAGATCGCCCTCACCACCCTCAACACCGGCCGCCTCTCGCTGCCCGCGTCCTGCGTGGCGGCCGGCAAGTGGTGCCTGAAGATCGCCCGCGAGTGGTCCGCTGCCCGCGAGCAGTGGGGCAAGCCGATCGCCGACCACGAGGCCGTCGGCGCGAAGATCTCCTTCATCGCTGCGACCACCTTCGCCCTGGAGGCGGTCCTCGACCTCTCCTCGCAGATGGCCGACGAGGACCGCAACGACATCCGCATCGAGGGCGCGCTCGCCAAGCTCTACGCCTCCGAGATGGGCTGGCTCATCGCCGACGAACTCGTCCAGATCCGCGGCGGCCGAGGCTTCGAGACGGCGGCCTCCCTGGCGGCCCGCGGCGAACGGGCGGTCCCGGCCGAACAGGTGCTGCGCGACCTCCGTATCAACCGCATCTTCGAGGGCTCGACCGAGATCATGCATCTGCTGATCGCGCGCGAGGCGGTCGACGCCCACCTCTCCGTGGCCGGCGACCTCATCGACCCCGACAAGTCCCTTTCGGACAAGGCGAAGGCGGGCGCCAACGCCGGTGTCTTCTACGCCAAGTGGCTGCCGAAGCTGGTCGCGGGCCCGGGCCAACTGCCCAACTCCTACGGCGAGTTCAAGCGCGAGGTCGACCTCTCCGCGCACCTGCGCTACGTCGAGCGCACCGCCCGCAAACTCGCCCGCTCCACCTTCTACGCCATGTCCCGCTGGCAGGGCCGGATGGAGACCAAGCAGAGCTTCCTCGGTCGGATCGTCGACATCGGCGCGGAACTCTTCGCGATGAGCGCGGCCTGCGTACGGGCCGAACTCCTGCGCGCCCAGGGCGAGAACGGCCGCGAGGCCTACCAACTGGCCGACGCCTTCTGCCGCCAGTCCCGACTGCGCGTCGAGGAACTCTTCGGCCGCCTGTGGAGCAACACCGACACCGTCGACCGCAAGGTGGTCAAGGGCGTCATGGCGGGCACGTACGAGTGGCTGGAGCAGGGCATCGTCGACCCGTCGGGAGACGGGCCCTGGATCGCCGCGGCGGACCCGGGCCCGTCGAAGGCGGAGAACGTGCACCGGCCTATCGGGTGAGGTGGGTCGAGGCCCGGCCGGGCCTCGACAACACCCGTCGGCTCAGCAGTACTTGTCGCTCGGATCCCGCGTCGTCCAGGAGCAGGAGTCGACCTTCGAGCCGGTCGACTTGGTCAGCGTGGCGGTGTCGCTGGTGTTGTTCCAGACGTACCAGCCGCGGTTCTGGTACTTGTTCGACGCGGTGTCCGTGCCCTTGCCGGTGTGCACCTTCATGTACTTGCCGGCGCCGATCTTGATGTTCTTGAAGACGTACTTGTGGTTCGAGGTGTCCTTCAGGATCCAGCCCTTGAGCGTGATCGCCGAGCGGCTGGTGTTCTTGATCTGCACCCACTCGGCGTTCAGGCTCGCGTTGGAGCCGCGGTCCGAGCCCGGGCTGTCGAACCAGACGTGGTAGACGATCACTCCGCCGGCGGCTTCGGCGGGTGAGCTGAGCAGGGTGCCGGTGAGTACGGCGGCGCCCGCGATCGCGGGCAGAGCGGCGCGTATCCGCATGGAAATCCCCCAAGAATCCCAAGAAATTCGTCCCCCGACCGATTTCTCCCCCCGGCCGGTACAGCAGTGCTATCACGCGATCTTCACTCAGGCTTCACAAAGGGGGTTTCTGCTTCATTCGGCACAGGAAGCGACAAGCCACCCGCGCGAGGGACGCGCTGTCCTCCTGGCGGTGCGATGCGGCCACAATGGGGGGATGAGCGACAGTCCAGCCCCCCTCGCCGACCCGCACCTCGTCTACGACCCGGTCGCGGGCGGCGGACCGAAGGACGTGGTGATCCTCGGATCCACGGGGTCGATCGGCACCCAGGCCATCGACCTAGTACTGCGCAACCCCGACCGCTTCCGGGTCACCGGCCTCTCCGCCAACGGCGGCCGGGTCGCCCTCCTCGCCGAGCAGGCGCACCGGCTGCGGGTACGGACCGTCGCGGTGGCCCGCGAGGACGTCGTACCGTCCCTCCGCGAGGCGCTGACCAGCCTGTACGGCGCTGGCGAGCCGCTCCCCGAGATCCTCGCGGGCCCGGAGGCGGCCACCCACCTCGCCGCCTCCGACTGCCACACGGTCCTCAACGGCATCACGGGCTCCATCGGCCTCGCCCCGACCCTCGCCGCCCTGGAGGCGGGCCGCACCCTCGCGCTCGCCAACAAGGAGTCGCTCATCGTCGGCGGCCCGCTGGTCAAGGCGCTGGCCAAGCCCGGGCAGATCATCCCGGTCGACTCCGAGCACGCGGCCCTGTTCCAGGCACTGGCGGCCGGCACCCGCTCCGACGTACGCAAGCTCGTCGTCACCGCCTCCGGCGGCCCCTTCCGCGGCCGTACGAAGTCCGAACTGGCGGACGTCACCGTCGAGGACGCCCTCGCCCACCCCACCTGGGCGATGGGCCCGGTGATCACGATCAACTCGGCGACCCTGGTCAACAAGGGGCTGGAAGTCATCGAGGCGCACCTCCTCTACGACATTCCCTTCGACCGCATTGAGGTCGTCGTGCACCCCCAGTCGTATGTCCACTCGATGATTGAGTTCACGGACGGATCGACGATCGCCCAGGCGACACCCCCCGACATGCGCGGGCCGATCGCCATCGGCCTCGGCTGGCCGGAGCGCATTCCGGACGCGGCGCCCGCCTTCGACTGGAGCAAGGCCTCGACGTGGGAGTTCTTCCCCCTGGACAATGAGGCGTTCCCCTCGGTGAACCTCGCCCGGCACGTGGGTGAGCTCGCGGGCACCGCCCCGGCGGTGTTCAATGCGGCCAACGAGGAGTGCGTGGAGGCGTTCCGCGGCGGCGCACTGCCGTTCAACGCAATCATGGAGACCGTGACAAGAGTGGTCGAGGAGCACGGCACGCCCGGCGCGGGAACTTCACTCACCGTGTCGGACGTCCTCGAAGCGGAGACCTGGGCACGGGCCCGGGCCCGGGAACTGACAGCGCAGACGGCGACCGCGGAGGCGCGTGCATGACGAGCTTGATGATGATCCTCGGCATAGTCGTCTTCGCGTTCGGCCTGTTGGTCTCGATCGCGTGGCACGAACTGGGGCACCTGTCCACGGCCAAGCTCTTCGGCATCAGGGTGCCGCAGTACATGGTCGGCTTCGGGCCGACGCTGTGGTCGCGCAAGAAGGGCGACACCGAGTACGGGTTCAAGGCCATCCCGTTCGGCGGCTACATCCGCATGATCGGCATGTTCCCGCCCGGACCCGACGGCCGCCTGGAGGCCCGCTCCACCTCGCCCTGGCGCGGCATGATCGAGGACGCCCGCTCGGCCGCCTTCGAGGAACTGCGCCCCGGCGACGAGAGCCGCCTGTTCTACACGCGCGCCCCCTGGAAGCGCGTGATCGTCATGTTCGCGGGCCCGTTCATGAACCTGATCCTGGCGGTGGCGCTCTTCCTCACCGTCCTGATGGGCTTCGGCATCGCCCAGCAGACCACCACGGTCAGCTCGGTCTCCCAATGCGTGATCTCGCAGAGCGAGAACCGCGACAACTGCACGTCGGGCGACCCGGCCTCGCCGGCCGCGGCGGCGGGCCTCAAGCCCGGCGACAAGATCGTCTCCTTCGCCGGAGTGCGCACGGACGACTGGAACAGGCTCTCCGACCTGATCCGCGCCAACCCCGGCAAGGACGTCGCGATCATCGTCTCGCGCGACGGCAAGGAGGTCACCCTCCACGCGACGATCGCCACCAACCAGGTCGCCCAGAAGGACTCCAGCGGCCAGATCGTCCAGGGCAAGTACGTCAGCGCCGGCTTCCTCGGCTTCAGCGCGGCCACCGGTGTCGTCAAGCAGGACTTCGGCGACTCGGTGACCTGGATGGGCGACCGGGTCGGTGACGCCGTCGACTCCATCGTGGCGCTGCCCGGCAAGATCCCCGCCCTGTGGGACGCGGCCTTCGGAGGCGGTGAGCGAGCCGACGACTCCCCGATGGGCGTGGTCGGCGCGGCCCGGGTGGGCGGCGAGATCTTCACCCTGGACATCCCGGCCAGCCAGCAGCTGGCGATGTTCGTCATGCTGGTGGCCGGCTTCAACCTCTCCCTGTTCCTGTTCAACATGCTCCCGCTGCTGCCCCTGGACGGCGGCCATGTCGCGGGCGCCCTGTGGGAGTCCCTGCGCCGCCACACGGCCAGGCTCCTGCGCCGCCCGGACCCGGGTCCGTTCGACGTGGCGAAGCTGATGCCGGTGGCGTACGTGGTGGCGGGCATCTTCGTCTGCTTCACGCTGCTGGTGCTGGTGGCGGACGTGGTTAACCCGGTGAAAATCTCGTAGCCACTCCTGGTTCGCAACGGCCCGGCATGCTCAGTGCCGGGCCGTTCTCCATCGAGTGGGTTTACCAGCGGGATGTGCCTGGCCCTCTGTGGGTGACGTAATCTCAAAGCCTGGAGCCCGTTGTTCCGGGACCGGGGCCTTGATCCACGACTTGGGGTTGCACAGCAGATGACTGCGATTTCTCTCGGCATGCCGTCCGTTCCGACCAGGCTCGCCGAGCGCCGCAAGAGCCGGCAGATCCAGGTCGGTACCGTGGCGGTCGGCGGCGACGCCCCCGTGTCGGTGCAGTCGATGACGACCACGCGTACGTCCGACATCGGCGCGACCCTCCAGCAGATCGCCGAGCTGACGGCGTCCGGCTGCCAGATCGTCCGGGTGGCCTGCCCCACGCAGGACGACGCCGACGCCCTGTCGACGATCGCCCGCAAGTCGCAGATCCCGGTGATCGCGGACATCCACTTCCAGCCGAAGTACGTGTTCGCGGCGATCGAGGCGGGCTGCGCCGCGGTCCGGGTGAACCCCGGCAACATCAAGCAGTTCGACGACAAGGTCAAGGAGATCGCGCGGGCCGCGAAGGACCACGGCACCCCGATCCGCATCGGCGTGAACGCGGGCTCGCTGGACGCGCGACTGCTGAAGAAGTACGGCAAGGCGACCCCCGAGGCGCTGGCCGAGTCCGCCCTCTGGGAGGCGTCCCTCTTCGAGGAGCACGACTTCCGGGACATCAAGATCTCGGTGAAGCACAACGACCCGGTCGTCATGGTCGAGGCCTACCGCCAACTCGCCGCCCAGTGCGACTACCCGCTGCACCTCGGCGTGACCGAGGCGGGCCCGGCGTTCCAGGGCACGATCAAGTCGGCGGTGGCTTTCGGCGCGCTGCTCAGCCAGGGCATCGGCGACACGATCCGCGTCTCCCTCTCCGCGCCGCCGGTCGAAGAGGTCAAGGTCGGCAACCAGATCCTGGAGTCCCTCAACCTCAAGCAGCGCGGCCTGGAGATCGTCTCCTGCCCGTCCTGCGGCCGCGCCCAGGTCGACGTCTACAAGCTCGCCGAGGAAGTAACGGCCGGCCTCACCGGCATGGAGGTCCCCCTCCGCGTCGCCGTCATGGGCTGTGTCGTCAACGGCCCCGGCGAGGCCCGAGAGGCCGACCTCGGCGTCGCCTCCGGCAACGGCAAGGGCCAGATCTTCGTCAAGGGCGAGGTCATCAAGACCGTCCCCGAGTCCAAGATCGTCGAGACCCTCATCGAAGAGGCCATGAAGCTGGCCGAACAGATGGAGGCAGACGGAATCGCGTCGGGCGAGCCGTCGGTGTCGGTGGCGGGCTGAGGGTTTTCGGGGGCGGTGGCCTGAAGGTTGCCGCGGGCGGGGCCTGGGTTGTCGCCGACGGTGACCTGTCGGTTGTTGTCGGCGGAGGCCTGAGCGGTTCGCCGCGGCTGGATCGAGGCCGATCCGCATCGTTCTGCCCGTCCGGTGTCCGGGGACAGCAACTTTTCGACGCCGGTCCGCAATTTCCAGCCCGTCCGGCGTTTGAGGACGAGGCCGTTCAGGCCGAAAGCGGGGGTCTGGGGGCGGCAGCCCCCAGGGGACGGCGAGGGCACCGCCTGGGTCAACGCCGACGACCTCATGATCTCCCCGGCCGCGTCCGCCG
>NZ_JBSFLV010000126.1:0-26390 GCF_053599215.1 Streptomyces sp. NPDC001002
ACTGCGTCGGCTTCTCGAAGATCTCGTACTTGGCGAGGTCCGTCGCCGTGCTGTCGTCCCAGTCCAGTTGGACGCCATACTCCAGGGGCCGCGCGCCCGACATTGCTACGGACATGTCTGCTACGGCAGCTCCTTGATCCGGATGTCCCGGTAGGAGACAACGTCAGTGACGCTGTGCACCTGGAGCCCGACGTAACCGGACGCGAACCGCCGGCCGTCCGTGCCCGGGTCGTCCGAACGCGCCGGGAAGAAGTCCTGGCCGCCGATGTTGTCGAACTCGTTGATCAGGACGCCGTTGCGGTAGACCGAGTAGTGCTGGTCGACCACGCGGATCTCGTAGTCGTTCCAGGTGCCCTTCTGGGTGACGCCGGCACCGGCGAGGCCCACCCGGTCGAAGCCGTAGATCGAGCCCGTCTTGTACATGTCGCCGTCGGGCCGGTCGAACACCTGCACCTCGTGCCCGTACTTGATGGCGGCCCACTCGGGCCGGGACTCCTCCGGGTGGTTGTGCACCCACGGGAACCGCACGAACACACCGGAGTTGGCGTTGCCCGTACCCGGCGCGTCGTCACGCCACTGGAGCTTCAGCGAGAAGTCCCCGTACTTGCGCTGCGGGTACCAGAGCATGCCGAGGCCGTCGGACGTGGTGCCGCTGGTGATCGACCCGTCGGAGTTCAGACCGAACGAACCGCCGCCGACCTGCTCCCACTTGGCGAGGGAACCCGCCGTGCCGTCGAAGATCGTCCGGTAGCCCTCCGTCTGCCCGGGCTTGCCGATCCCGGACTGCTGGGCGGCCTCCGTGATCGTGCCGTACTCGCGCTCGTCGACGACCCCTTCCTTGAACAGCTTGTCCAGGACCGTCTTCACGTGCTTGAGGAACAGCGCGTGGGACGTCCACTCCTTCTCGTCCTCGATCAACTCGTTGATCCGGCACCGGTTGTTGGTGACCCGATTGGGGACGCCGGAGTCGACCGTGCCGACGATGACCGTCAACCGCTCGTCGAACTCGGGGCAGTTGGGCGCGGGCACCCCGCCGCCGGCCACCACCGTGAAGCTGACGCTCCGTGCGGGTGAGGTGTTGCCCGCCTTGTCGGTCGCCCGGTACGCCACCGTGTGGGTGCCGGTCCGGTCGACCACCACGGGCCCGCCGTACGCCAGATAGGGCCCGGCGTCGAGCGAGTACTCGATGCCCGCAACCCCCGAGCCGCCCTCGTCGGCCGCGCTCACGGTCACCTTGGCGTTGCCCACGTACGCCCCGTCGGAGTTGCGCGTCCCGCCGACGGTCACGCCCGTCACCGGCGGGGTCGTGTCCTGCGGGGGTGTCGCGACCACGGTGAACGTGACGCTCTTGTCCGCCGCCACGTTGCCCGCCTTGTCGGTGGCCCGGTAGCGCACGGTGTGCGTGCCGAGCTGATGCACCATCACAGGACCCGAATACGGCGTCCAGGCACCGGAGTTCACCGCGTACTCGATCGTGTTGACCCCGGACCCGGTGTCCGAGGCGGTGACGGTGACCGTCGCCATGTCGAGGTAGTTCCCCGCGGGGTTCTTCTCCCCGCTGACCGTCGCCGAGGTCTCCGGCGGGGTCGTGTCGTCCGTCGGCGGCGCGACGACCGTGAACGTGACGCTCTTCTCGGCGGCCACGTTGCCCGCCTTGTCCGAGGCCCGGTAGCGGACCGTGTGATCACCGACCTGGTCGATCACGACCGGGGTGGTGTACGGCAGCCAGGCGCCGTCGTCGCCGATCGCGTACTCGACCCGGTCCACGCCCGAACCGCCCGGGTCGCTCGCGGCGATCGCCACGCTCGCCGAACCGACGTACTGGCCCTGCGCGTTGCGCGTCCCGGTCACGTCGACCGAGGTCTCGGGCGCGGTGGTGTCCTCGCCGGTGCCCTCGGTCACCACGAGGATGCCCTGCATCTGGCCGTGGCCCGGGATCGTGCAGTGGTAGAAGTAGCGGCCCGGAGTGAGCGTGACCTCCGCGGTGTGCCGGCCGCCCTGCGCGTCGTTCGGGTTGGCGAGGATGTTCAGCTCGACGTCGGAGTTGAACTCGGGGTCCGACGTCGCGAACGTCAACGTGTGCGGCATTCCCATGGTGTTGCCGGTCGCCACACTGTTCTCGAAGACGATCGTCGCCGTGCCCGCGACCGCCGTCGTGGGCGCCGAGACGTACTTGGTGATGTCGTCGCCCGCGGTCCAGGTGAGCGTCTGCGCCGCGGCCGCGCGTGTCGCTCGCTCGGGCTGTGCGCCCGCGGTCGTCTGCAGGCCCAGCATCATCAGCACGGTGGCCAACAGGGCCGCCCAGACTCTTCGTCGCCGTAGAAGGTGTCGCATCACTGCCCTCCTCCCACCAGTTGATTCGCGGCCGGAGTCGGTCCGCCGCCCGTGTAAGTGACCTTCCACAGCGCCGACTTGGCGTCGGAGGTGAAGAAGCCGCGCCCGTAGTCGAGGACGTACAGCGCCCCGTCCGGACCGAATTTCCAGTCCATGAGGTTCTTGATGCCGTCGTTGCCGATCGGGATGATCTTCTTCAGCGACTCCGAGTGCACCGGCAGACCGCCGTCGCCCTGCGTCTTCGGGTCGGTGAGCACGGCGTTGCGCGGCTGGTCGGCGTCGTAGAAGTCACCGACGAACCACTTGCCGTCCCAGTACGAGGGCCACTTGGTCGTGCTGGCGCTCGCCGCGTCGTAGCGGTAGACCGGGCCGTTCATGGCCGCCTGGCCGCCGCCCTTGAGCCACGGCAGCAGGTACTTGGCCTCCGCCTGCTTGTAGGAGGGAATGCCGTTCGCGTCGCGCGGGTAGTCCGGTGCGCCGCCCTGGGGCGAGTACCAGATGTTGTTGCCGGTGACCGGCGGGAGGTTGACCAACCCGTCGTTGTTCGGCGACTCGTTCTTCGGGTGGGCGCAGTCGTACCAGCCCAGCGGCTTCGTCGGATCCGGCAGATTGCGGTCCCGGTAGGGCTGCTTGTTGCCCATGCAGTACGGCCAACCCCGGTTGCTCGCCTTGGTGATGACGGCGAACGTGTCGTACTTGGCCGGACCCCACGTGGTCGACGGCGCGCCCGCGTCCGGGCCGACCCAGCCCGCGTAGAGCGTGTCGGTCTGCTGGTCGACGGAGATGCGCGCCGGGTTGCGGACGCCCATCACGTAGATCTCGCCGCGCGTCTTGCCGCCGCCCTCGTCGGTCTCCTTGCCGGTGAACAGGTTGCCCGCCGGGAGGGTGTACGTCCCGTCGGACTCCGGGTGGATGCGCAGGATCTTGCCGTTGAGGTTGTTGGTGTTGCCGGCGGTGCGGCGCGCGTCGGCGAAGGACACGCCCTTGTAGTTCGGCGCCGGGTTGTTGCCGGAGTAACCGTCGCTGAAACCACTGGAGTTGTTGTCGCCGGTCGCGATGTACAGGTTGCCCTTGGAGTCCCAGGCCATCCCGCCGCCCGCGTGGCAGCAACTGTGCACCTGCACCGGCCACTTGAGCAGCGTCTTCTCGCTGCCCAGGTCCAGCTTGTTGGTGGCGAGGTCGAGCGTGAAGCGGGAGACCCGCCGCTCGGCCATCTGCGTGTCGCGGTTGAGCTGGGAGTGGGGCGTGTAGTGCAGGTACACCCACCCGTTCTGCTCGAAGCGCGGGTCGAGCGCGATGCCGAGCAGGCCTTCCTCGACCTTGATCAGCTCGTCGCCGCCGCCCTTGTTGCCGAAGATGGTCAACTCGCCCGCGAGCGTGACCTTCTTGGTCTTCGGGTCGTAGACGTGGATCTGGCCCTTGCCCTTGCCGACGTCGGGGTTGTTCCAGTCGGTGATCACGGGCTGGGAGGAGTCGGCGCCGCCGCGGCCGATGTAGAGGACGCGTCCGTCGGGCGCGGTGACCAGGCCGTGCGGCTCGCCGATCTGGTCGTTCAGCCCTGGCTGGTTGGCCTGGGTCAGGCGCTCCGCCTTGTAGTTGGCGTTGATCGTCGCCTTGCAGTCGGCCCGGGCCATCCGGGTGGTCCACAGCAGCGCACCGCGCAGATGGGCGCGGAAGTCCGTCTCGTCGTACGACGACACCGTGCCGCCCATGGCGGTGTAGAAGGAGCGTCCGCCGTCGTAGTCACGGCACCAACTCACCGGGTGGTCCGCGCCGTTGGCACTCGCGCCCGGCGTGTACGTCGACTCGCGGACCCGGGCCACGGTGTGCACGTCGCCCGACGGGTTCTTCACCCAGTTCGGCCACTGGTCCGGCCGCTTCCACTGCAACGGCAGATCCTTGGTCGCGGGGTGCTGCCGGTCGCCGACCTCAACGACGGCACGCTGTACGGCCGTTGGGCTGGAGGCGGCGGGACGGGCGCCGACCAGACCGGTGAACCAGTCCGAGTACGGCTCCGCGCGGGCCGCGTCATGGACGCCGACGAAACCGCCGCCCGCCTCCATGTAGGCCTCAAGGCCCGCCTCCTGCTCCGGGTCGAGGACGTCACCGCCCCCGGTCAGGAACACGATCGCGTTGTAACTGCCCAGCCTGGCCTCGTCGGTGAAGACCGAGGCGTCGTCCGAGGCCTCGGTCTCGAACCGTTGCTCGGCGGGTCCGGTGAGGCCGATCTGCTCGATCGCGCCGATCCCTGCGTTCACGACGGGGGACTCGTCCCCGGCCGCCGCGGATCCGTAGAAGACCAGCACGCGTACATTCGGGCCGCCCGGGGGCGACTTGACGGACATCGTTGTCGGGGACGGTTCCGGGGCCGGCCGCGCGCTCGCGACGGGTCCCGACAGCAGTCCGGCGGTGACGACCCCGGCGGTCACGGTGGCCGCCCAGGCCCGTCTTCTGACGCCTCTTGTGCTCAACCCTCGTAAGTGCATGGGCACCTCCTCGGTCACAGCGGCAACGGCTAGGAAGCTAGACGTCTTTGCGCGGCACGCCAATACCTATGACCGGGATCCCACGAACTTTGTCCTGAGTGTGGAAAAACGGCGGAAGGGCCGCTACCGTCTCACAGGTTCATCACAGGTACACCTCCGCAAATTCCTTACCAGGGTGGGGAGTTCCGCATGGACAGACGCGGGTTCAACAGACGGGTGCTGCTCGGCGGCGCGGCCGTCGCGACATCGTTGTCCCTCGCGCCGGAGGCCGTGAGCGCCGCAGCTCCGGCGAAGACCGCCCCGGCCGGGGGAGAGGTCAAACGCATCAAGCTGTACGCCGAGCGCCTTGCCGGCGGGCAGATGGGCTACGGCCTGGAGAAGGGCAAGGCCTCGATCCCCGGGCCGCTCATCGAACTCAACGAGGGCGACACGCTGCACATCGAGTTCGAGAACACCATGGACGTGGCCGCGAGCCTGCACGTGCACGGCCTGGACTACGAAATCTCCAGCGACGGCACCAAGTTGAACCGCAGCGACGTCGAGCCCGGCGGCACCCGCACCTATACCTGGCGCACCCACGTGCCGGGCCGCCGCGCGGACGGCACCTGGCGGGCGGGCAGCGCCGGTTACTGGCACTACCACGACCACGTCGTCGGCACCGAGCACGGCACCGGCGGCATCCGCAACGGCCTCTACGGGCCGGTGATCGTGCGCCGCAAGGGAGACGTCCTGCCGGACCGGACGTACACGATCGTCTTCAACGACATGAGCATCAACAACCGGCCGGCGCACTCCGGCCCCGACTTCGAGGCCACCGTCGGCGACCGGGTCGAGTTCGTGATGATCACGCACGGCGAGTACTACCACACGTTCCACATGCACGGGCATCGCTGGGCGGACAACCGAACGGGCCTGCTGACCGGCCCGGACGACCCCAGCCAGGTCGTCGACAACAAGATCGTCGGCCCGGCGGACTCCTTCGGCTTCCAGGTGGTCGCGGGGGAGGGCGTCGGGGCGGGCGCGTGGATGTACCACTGCCATGTCCAGAGCCACTCCGACATGGGGATGGTGGGGCTGTTCCTGGTGAAGAAGGCGGACGGCACGATTCCCGGCTACGAGCCGCACGACCCCCATGACCCGCACGCGGCGCACGCCCACTGACGGATCATGGGCGGGTGACCCTTGTACTGACGCGAAGTGATCTGGAAGCCGTACTGGAGGTCGAGCACTGCCTCGACGCGCTGCGGGCCGGCTTCCGGGCGCCAGCGCAGGCGATCGCGGGACAGCGGGTGCGCACGGACCTGCCGTTCCCGGGCACGGCCACCGCGCTGATCCCGGGACTGCTGCCCGGCATCGACGCCTACACGGTGAAGGTCAACGCCAAGTTCCCGGCCGCCCGGCCCGCCCTGCGCGGGGTGATCTGCCTGCACGCCGGGGCCGACGGCGAACTCCTCGCCCTGCTCGACTCGGCAACGGTCACCGCCTGGCGGACGGGCCTGGCAGCGGCCCTGGGCACGGATCTCCTCGCCGGTCCGGGTGAGTCGGTGGCGGTGATCGGGGCGGGCGCGCAGGCCGAGTTGATGCTGCACGGGCTGCGAGCCCTGGGACGGCCGTACGGGCATCTGATCGTCCACGACACGGACGACGACCGCGCCACCGCCTTCGCTGCGCGGCACGGAGGCCGGGTGGTCGGCTCGGCGCAGGAGGCCGCGGCAAACGCCGACACGCTGCTGCTGGCCACCTGGTCGAGGCAACCGTTGCTGCGGCTAGCGGACACCCGCGCCGGCCACCACCTCACCAGCCTCGGCGCGGACGAACCCGGCAAACAGGAGCTCGCCGCCGACCTGCTCCACGACGCTCTGCTGGTCGTCGACGACCGCGAACTCGCCGCGGGCATGGGCGCGTTGGCGGCGGCCGGCCTCCCGTCGACGGCTGCCGACGCGACACTCGGCGAGGTGCTGCGGGGCGAGCGTCCCGGGCGGACGAGCGACGAACAGCGGTCCGTGTACGCACCGGTGGGACTGCCGTGGCAGGACTTGGCCCTGGCTTGGGTGGCGTACGAGCGGGCGGTGCGGGACGGGGTGGGGCGGCGGGTGGATCTGCTGGCGTGAGAGTGGCCCGCGGCGGATCACGCGGTGGCGGGCGAGGGCGGCGTCGTCCGGGTGTGTCAGGCGTGTCCGCCGTGAACCCCCTTTTCCCGTGATGCGAGAGCGCTCTCTCTCCGTTCCCCACCGGGCGTTATCCTGATCCGCAACCACCGAGGAGGCCCCGAAGTGAGCGACACCGCACCACGCCCCACCTTGGAGGCCGTGGCCGCGCGGGCCGGGGTCTCGCGGGCCACCGCGTCGCGGGTCGTGAACGGTGGGGACGGGGTCAGGGAGCCGCTCGTCGAGCGGGTGCGCAAGGCGGTCGAAGAGCTCGGGTACGTGCCGAACCAGGCCGCGCGCAGCCTCGTGACCCGGCGCCACGACGCCGTCGCCGTGGTCATCGCCGAGCCGGAGACCCGGGTCTTCGCCGACCCCTTCTTCGCCCTGCAACTGCGCGGTATCAGCAAGGAGTTGACCGCCCACGACAACCAGCTCGTGCTGCTGCTCATCGAGGGGCGTGACGACCACGCGCGCGTGGGCCGGTATCTGGCCGGCGGCCATGTCGACGGCGCCCTCGTCTTCTCGCTGCACCTCGACGACCCGCTGCCCGGGCTGATCCAGCACGCCGGAGTGCCGACCGTGTTCGGCGGGCGCCCGGGCTGGAGCGACGGCAAGGGCGGTCCGGAGTACGTCGACTGCGACAACCGCGACGGCGCCCGTACGGCCGTACGCCATCTCGTCGGTCTTGGTCGCACCCGCATCGCGCACATCACCGGGCCCCTCGACCAGACGTCCGCCGCGGATCGGCTCGACGGGTTCCGGGACGTCATGACCGACGTCGACCCGGGACTGATCGTCGAGAGCGACTTCACCCCGGCCGGCGGCGAGCAGGCGATGCGGGAACTGCTCGACCGGCGCCCCGACCTGGACGCCGTGTTCGCGGCCAACGACCTCACCGCCGCCGGCGCGATGCGGGTGCTGCGCGAACGCGGGCGGCGGGTGCCGGATGACGTCGCCGTGATCGGCTTCGACGACGTCGGGCCGGTGGCCGAGCAGACCGACCCGCCGCTCACGACGGTCCGCCAGGACATCGAGGAGATGGGCCGGTTGATGGCCCGGCTGCTGCTGCGCCGACTCGACCACCGTGACGGTGACGACACGGCCGGGAGCCTCAGGGCGGTCGGGACCACCGGGACCGTCGAGATCTCGGAGGGCGCGCCGTCCGGCATCGTCCTGCCGACGACACTGGTACGGCGCGCCTCCGCGTAGGTCTGCCCCGAGGCTCAACCCCTCGGCCTCGGTCGGGTCCGGCCCTCAGCCGGTTCCGTTCCTCAGCCCTGCTGCTCCGCGTTCTTGATCACCGCGAAGCGTGCCCCGTACGGGTCGGCGAGCTTGGCGACGCGGCCGACGCCCTCGATGTCGACGGCGGGGACGCGGACCGCGCCGCCCAGCTCCCGCACCTTGGCGACCACGCCGTCCACGTCCGTGACCTCGATGTACGGCAGCCAGTACGCCGTGTCCTCGGCCGGGTCGTCGGCCAGCGGGACGATGCCGCCGAACATGGAGTCCTCGTCGGCCCCGGCCGGGTTGACGGTCGTGTACGTGCCGCCCGGGAAGTTCACCGCGGCCGTCTCCAGGCCGAGCGTCTCGTGGTAGAACCAGGCGGCCGCGGCGATGTCCGGCGTGTAGAGCTCGACCCAGGACAGCGAGCCGGGCTCGTTCGCCACGTCGACGCCCTTGAGCCGGCCCGGCTGCCAGATGCCGAACGGCACGCTCGCCTTGTCCGCGAGGATCGCCATGTGGCCCTCGCCCATGACGTCCATCGGCGGCATGAGCACGCTGCCGTGGGACTGCTCGGCGGCCTTCGCGGTGGCCTCCGCGTCCGCGCTCTGGAAGTAGACGGTCCAGGAGGGCGGGCCCTGGTCGGGTGTCGTCTGCATGCCGCCGGCCACGGTCTTCCCGTCCAGCTGGAAGAAGCCGTAGCCGCCGGCGTCGGGTCCCGCCGACTGGAACCGCCAGCCGAAGACACCGCCGTAGAAGGAGATGGCGCCGTCGATGTCGGATGTGCCGACATCGATCCAGTTCGGTGCGCCGTTGACGAAACGGGTGGTGAGCATGTGCGCCCTCCTCGGAAGGGTCCCGTTCTCTGCTCTGCCGAGTCTTGCACCGCCCACTGACAATCGCCGCCGTACGGCGTGAAGGACGCGTATGGACCTGGGGTGCCGACGCCGACTCCGTGGATTTCACATCCCGCGAGATCCCGCGACATCGCGCCGCGCGCCGCCGTGCGCCCTTGTGTGCCGTGGGTCACCATCAGGTGGCCGGCGGCCTCGGGGCACGGCGTTGATCCCGCGTTGATCGAACGTTTTTCGACGTCCGGCACGATCTCGCCATGCACATCGACACCATGACCCCGGCCGACCCCGGCTGGCAGGCCCAGGCGCTCTGCGCGCAGACCGGGGCGGAGTTCTTCTTCCCCGAGCCGGGCAGCTCGGTACGTGAGGCGAAGCGCATCTGCGGCATGTGCGAGATGCGCACCGCCTGTCTCGACTACGCCCTGGCGAACGACGAGCGCTTCGGTGTCTGGGGCGGCCTGTCGGAGAAGGAACGACTGGAACTCCGGCGGAACCGCACCTGACGCACGCGCTGCCCGGCCGCACGTGACACACGCGCTGCCTGACCCCTTCTGACCTACACCCCTGCCCGGCCGCGTACGACGACGCGGCCGGCACGGGCGTTCCCGTACCGGCCGCGTGCACGCGTGCGTGCCGTCGTCAGCCCGCGGCGCGCGCCGCCATGCGGGCCTTGCGGATGGCGAGCTTCTCGTCGAACTTCGCGGCCTCCGCGTCCAGACCGCTCATGAACAGACCGAGCTCGTTCTGCGCCTGCTGGCCCTCGGGGCCCAGGCCGTCGATGTCCATGACCTTCAGGTAGCGCAGCACCGGCTGGATCACGTCGTCGTGGTGGATGCGCATGTTGTAGACCTCGCCGATCGCCATCTGGGCGGCGGACCGCTCGAAGCCGGGCATCCCGTGACCGGGCATCCGGAAGTTCACCACGACGTCGCGCACCGCCTGCATGGTCAGGTCGGGGGCGAGGTCGAAAGCCGCCTTCAGGAGGTTGCGGTAGAAGACCATGTGGAGGTTCTCGTCGGTCGCGATGCGGGCCAGCATGCGGTCGCAGACCGGGTCGCCGGACTGGTGGCCGGTGTTGCGGTGCGAGACGCGGGTGGCCAGCTCCTGGAAGGCGACGTAGGCGACCGAGTGCAGCATCGAGTGCCGGTTGTCCGACTCGAAGCCCTCGCTCATGTGCGCCATGCGCAGCGCTTCCAGCTTGTCCGGGTCCACCGCGCGCGAGGCGAGCAGGTAGTCGCGCATCACGATGCCGTGCCGGCCCTCCTCGGCCGTCCAGCGGTGCACCCAGGTGCCCCAGGCGCCGTCGCGGCCGAAGAGCGAGGCGATCTCGTGGTGGTAGCTGGGCAGGTTGTCCTCGGTCAGCAGGTTCACGACCAGCGCGATGCGGCCGATCTCGGTGACCTTCGACTGCCCCTTCTCCCAGGCCTCGCCGTCCTCGAAGAGACCGGGGAAGTTACGGCCGTCCGTCCACGGCACGTACTCGTGCGGCATCCAGTCCTTGGTGACGCTCAGGTGCCGGTTGAGCTCCTTCTCGACCACTTCCTCCAGCGCGTACAGCAGTCGGGCGTCGGTCCAGACGGAAGGGCTGCCGAGGTGCGGGGAGGTGATCGTCACGGGAACTCCAGGGGGACGGGCAACAAAGACGGAACAGAGCGGAGCGGAGCCGGGTGGGTCCGGCGAGCGGTGCCGGAACCTACGGCATCGTAGGCTACGTATCCGTAGGTTACGTTGCCGTAGGTTAAGTGGGGTGTAAAGAGCCCTGATCAGGCCCTGTTCCCCGGTCTTTCGGGGGCATGCCAAAAAGGTCCAGGACCCGCAGGTCCCAGGGCCGTACGGGTGAAGCGATCACCCATCAGGCGTACAGCTCGCGGAGCCGGACCGAGAGGCACGTCACACAGCCTTCGAGCTTCTCGAACTCGCTGATGTCCACCAGCACCGGCTGGTGACCGAGGTCGGCGAACAGCTCGGCCGTCTTCGGCGCGCTCGCCGCCATCAGCAGCTTGTCGCCGCCCAGGAGGACCACGTGCGCGCCCGACTCCTCGGGGACCGACAGGAAGCGCGGGAACAGGGACGGGCGGTCCACCAGCGGGATGTGCCCGACGACCGTCCCGTCGGGCAGCGCCGTGACCGCCGACTTCAGGTGCAGCACCTTGCTCACGGGTACGGCGACGACCCGCGCCCCGAGCGGTTCGAAGGCGGCCCGCAGCTGTTGGACGCCGACCGCGTTGGTCCGGCCGCCGCGGCCGACGTAGATCGTGTCACCGACCTTCAGGACGTCGCCGCCGTCCAGCGTGCCCGGGTCCCAGATCCAGTTGACCGAGCAGCCGAGGCGGGCCACCGCCTCCTCGACCCCGAGGGTCTCCTCGCGCCGGGACTCGGCGCCGGAGCGGGCGATCAGCGCGACGTTCTTGTACATGACGACGGTGTCCTCGACGAACACCGAGTCGGGGCAGTCGTCGGCCGGGTCCACCTCCAGCGTGTCCCAGCCGTGCGCGCGCAGCGTCTCCCCGTACGTCTCCCACTGCTCCAGCGCGAGATCGGCGTCGATCTTCTCCCGCTCGATGTGCGTCACCAGGCCTTCGGCGAGGCGCGGGCTCGGGCGGCGGACGAGGGCTTTCTTGCTCGGCACGACAGGACTTCCTCACGGCGGACGACGGACCGGGCCCGTGGTGCGGGCCCGGTCCGGCCATCATGCAGGGCCCTGAGGCGCGTAGAAAACCCCCCTTGCCATGCTGTGCCCCTCCTGCAACGCGCTCATCCGACCTCCTCCGGCTCCGTCTCGCGCAGCTCGCCGTCGAGGAGCAGCCAGCGCGTGATGCCGATCGACTCCAGGAACGGCAGGTCGTGGGAGGCCACGATCAGCGCCCCCTCGTACGACTCCAGCGCGGTGGTCAGCTGCCGCACGCTCGCCATGTCGAGGTTGTTGGTCGGCTCGTCGAGCATGAGCAGCTGCGGGGCCGGCTCGGCGAGCATCAGCGCGGCCAGTGCCGCCCGGAAGCGCTCGCCGCCGGACAGCGTCGCCGCCTTCTGGTCGGCCCGGGCGCCCCGGAACAGGAAGCGGGCAAGCCGGGCCCGGATCCGGTTGTTGGTGGCTCCCGGCGCGAACCGCGCCACGTTCTCGACGACCGACAGCTCGCCGTCCAGGACATCGAGCCGCTGCGGCAGAAAACGCAGCGGCACGTGCGCGTGCGCCTCGCCCGACACCGGCGCCAGCTCCCCGGCGATCGTGCGCAGCAACGTCGTCTTGCCCGCGCCGTTGCGCCCGATCAGCGCGACCCGCTCGGGCCCGCGCAGATCGAGCCCGCCGGCCACCCGCGCGCCGTACGCGAGTTCCAGGTCCAGCAGGGTCAGGACGTCACGGCCCTGCGGTACGGCCGTGTACGGCAGGTCGACGCGGATCTCGTCGTCGTCGCGCACGGCCTCCACCGCGTCGTCGAGCCGCTCCTTGGCCTCGGCCAGCCGCTCCTCGTGCATGATGCGGTGCTTGCCCGCGGACTCCTGCGCCGCCCGCTTGCGCGCACCCATGACGATCTTCGGCTCGCGCTTCTGGTCCCACATCTTCTGCCCGTACCGCTTGCGGCGGGCCAACTTCATCTGGGCGTCGGCCAGTTCGCGCTTCTGCTTGCGCAGATCGGACTCCGCGACCCGCACCATGCGCTCGGCCGCTTCCTGTTCGGTGGCCAGCGCCTCCTCGTAGGCGGAGAAGTTGCCGCCGTACCAGGTGACCTCGCCGCCCCGCAGATCGGCGATCTGGTCGACCAGGTCGAGGAGTTCACGGTCGTGGCTGACCACGACCATCACGCCGGACCAGGACGACACGGCCGCGTACAGCCGTCGGCGCGCGTACAGGTCGAGGTTGTTGGTCGGCTCGTCCAGGAGCAGCACGTCCGGGCGGCGCAGCAGCAGGGCCGCCAGGCGCAGCAGCACCGACTCGCCGCCCGAGAGTTCGCCGACCGTGCGGTCCAACTCGATGTGGCCGAGCCCGAGTTCGCCGAGCGTGACGAGCGCGCGCTCCTCCACGTCCCAGTCGTCGCCGACCGTCTCGAAGTGCTCCTCGGCCACGTCACCCGACTCGATGGCGTGCAGCGCGGCCCGCCGGGCGGCGATGCCGAGGGCCTCGTCGACGCGCAGCCGGGTGTCGAGCGTGACGTTCTGCGGGAGGTAGCCGACCTCGCCCGCGACCCGTACGAGGCCGTCGGCCGGCGTGAGTTCACCGGCGATCAGCTTCAACAGGGTTGATTTTCCCGACCCGTTGACACCGACGAGCCCGGTCCGGCCAGGGCCGAAGGCGACGTCGAGGTCCTCGAAGACGGGGGTGCCGTCGCGCCAGGCGAAGGAGAGGGAGGTACAGGCGATGGACATGGTCGTAGACATAAGGGCGCCTCGCGATTGCTTGATGCGGTGATGGGCAAACGCGTATCGAGACACCGGAGGCGGCGACGGGGAGGGAAGGAGCGGGACACAGCCCTGGGGCCATGAAAAAGGCCCGCTCCGTCGGGACGGCTCGAATGCCGAGGTCGCACGCGGCGCACACACCACAGCTGGGTGGGTGGCTCGGTGTCTCAGAACCTCAGACGAGCAACGTCCTTCTCCAATCGACGGCAACAGGACCGTCGTCAACGGTACGAACGCGCCTGATCGCTGTCAACGAATTAACGTGAGCCTCGATCGTCCCCCTGAAGGAGACCCCCGTGTCCGACGGATCGCTCTCGCTCCCCGCCCTGCTCTATCTGGTCGCCTGGGACACCGGGACGGGCGAGGCCGCCGGCGCCGCCCCGCTGGCCCGCGCCGGCGCCCTGGTCGAACTGACCCGGCGCGGTTTCCTCGTCGACCAGGACGACATCGTCACGCCCGTCGACATGGACGCCATGACCGGGGACGACCCCCTCGACGAGCTTCTGGAACTGGTCCGCGAGTCCATGCCGCACGGCTGGCGGTCGTGGGTCACGCTGCACGCGCGCGAGACGGCGGACGCCCTGCGCGAGCAGCTGACCGCCGAGGGCTATCTGCGCACCGAGCGGAAGCGGGTCCTCGGCGTCTTCCCGGGCGTGGAGCACCGCCTCGACCGGGTCGCCGACGTGGCCGTACTGCGCGCGGAGACCCAGGAGGTCCTGGACGGACCGGTCCCCGTCGCGGAGGTCCCGGAGCGGGACGCGACCGCCGCCGTCCTGGCCGCCGCGGCCGAGCTGAGCACCCTGACGCCGGTCAAGGACCCCGAGCGCGTCGAGCAACTGGTCGCGCATGCTTCGGCGGGCGTGCCCGGGCTGCGGAAGGCGGTCGACGAGGTGCGGACGGCCCTTACGCCGGTGCCCGCGGAGGCGGGGGAGTAGGCCCCGGGAGCAGGGAGCGCGTTTGCTGGGCGCTCGTCGCGCCGGGCACCCGACCGTCCTCCTTGCCTGCAGAGGCACGGGTGTAGGACGCGGGTGAAGGGCGTGCGGGAGCTGGGCGCACCTCGTGCCGGGCACCCGACCGTCCTCCCTGCCCGCGGAGGCGGGGAGTAGGACGCGGGATCTGGGGCGCTCCTTGCGCGATCTCCCGACCGTCCCCCCGGGAGCCACGTACATGTCGGATTCCTGCCAGCCTCCGGCCCGCCGCGGCTGGTTGGCTGGGCGGCATGACGACCGTGAGCTCCCTCCGTGACCGCGCACTCGCCTTCCGCTCGCTGCACGTCCCGGGCGACCCGCTCGTCCTGCCCAACGCCTGGGACACCGCGAGCGCCCGCATCGTCGAGGACGCCGGTGCCGCCGCCGTCGCGACCACCAGCGCCGGGCTCGCCTGGGCGCTGGGCGCGGCGGACGGCGACCGGCTGGACCGCGACGGGGCCCTGGCGGCCGTCGCGCGCATCGTCGCCGCCGTGGACGTGCCCGTCAGCGCGGACATCGAGAGCGGCTACGCGCAGGACGCGGCCGGAGTCGCCGACACGATCCGCGCGGTGATCGCGGCCGGGGCGGTCGGCGTGAACATCGAGGACGCGCTGTACGAGGCCGGGGCGGGGCTGCTGCGGCCGGTGGCCGAACAGGCCGAGCGCATCGCCGCCGCGCGTGAGGCGGCCGACTCGGCGGGCGTGCCGCTGTTCGTGAACGCCCGCATCGACACGTTCCTGCGCGGTGGTGGGGAGGTGGACGTCACCCTGGAGCGGGCCGCCGCCTTCCTCGCCGCGGGCGCCGACGGGATCTTCGTCCCAGGGGCCGTCGAGCCGGGGACGGTCAAACTCCTCGCCGACGGGATCGAGGGGCCGCTGAACGTGATGGTCCATCCCGGAGCGGCACCGGTCGCCGAACTGGCCGCGCTCGGCGTCGCGCGCGTGAGCGCCGGTTCGGGGCTCGCGCAGGCCGCGCACGCCCTGGTCCGCCGTGCCGCGCGGGAGCTGCTGGACACGGGGACGTACGAGACGCTGGCGGACGGGCTCGACTACGGCGAGCTCAACCGTCTGCTGGGGGCCGTGCGCTAGGTCAGGGCAGCGCCTAGCAGGCGTCCCGCATGAGCTCGGCCAGGTCGTGGTCGAGGTCGAGGTGGAGGTGTTCGAAGCCCACGGGCACCAGGTCGCTGGTGGCCTGGAGGAACCGGCGTATCTCCTCCGAGTGGACGTGCACCACGGCGGTGCCCTCGGGGGCGTGGAACTCCAGGACGGTGCGGTCGTACCCGTACGGCCGCACCCGGACGTCGCCGGTGCCCTCGGCGCTGTGCAGGCCGGCCGCGAGGAGTTCGCGCGCGAAGGTCCAGCAGACCTCCACGCCCTCCAGGGTGGCCGGGGCCGGGAAGGTCATACGGATCGCGAACGGATCGCGGCGGTCGTAGTGCAGCTTGGCCGGGATGCTCGGCATGCGCGGAGCGGCCGCGACGAGGCGGGCCTCCACGGGCTGCTCGATGACGGTGATCAACGCCTTGCTCCCTCGTGACGGCGGGACGGTGGGGTCGACGGATGAAGCCGGCCAATGGAAGAGACGTCGGAATCGGTCGTTCAGTGCACACAAATTGCTAGTGACCTCCGTCACCGCTTTCATTCACGGAAGTGAAATAGTCGGCCCGCCGGGTCAGGACGGGCCCTTGCGGTGGGCCCCGAACCGTGTGCCGGAGCGGTCGCGGCCATCTGGACGGCACCCTTCCCGTCGGCTAGCTTCGCCCGCCATGAGGCCCATGGGGAAGACGCGACGCATGAGACGTACGGTTCGCACGGTGGCCGCGGGGGCGGTGAGCGCGGCGGCACTGGCCGCCCTGACCGCCGTACCGGCGCAGGCGCACGAGCCGCAGCACCGGGCGCCGCACTGGGAGCTCAAGGACACCGGAGCGTCTGACGTGCGCTTCCGGGGGCTCGCGGCCGTCGATCGCGACACCGCGTGGGTGGCCGGCACCGGCGGGACCGTGCTGCGCACCACCGACGGCGGGAAGAAGTGGCGGAACGTCTCGCCGCCGGGCGCGGCCGAGCTGCAGTTCCGGGACATCGAGGCGTTCGACGCGCGGCGCGCCGTGGTGCTGGCCATCGGCGAGGGCGAGGCCTCCCGGGTCTACCGCACCGAGGACGCGGGGCGGACCTGGACGGAGTCCTTCCGCAACACCGACGCGGCCGCCTTCTACGACTGCCTGACCTTCTTCGACAGCCGCCACGGCCTCGCCATGAGCGACCCGGTGGACGGCAAGTTCCGCATCCTGTCGACCGGCGACGGCGGCCGCTCCTGGAAGGTGCTCCCCAACGCCGGCATGCCCGCCGCACTGCCCGGTGAGGCCGGGTTCGCCGCGAGCGGCCAGTGTCTGGTCTCCTCGGGCCCCTCCGACGTCTGGCTGGCGACCGGAGGTGGCGCCCACGCGCGCGTGCTGCACTCGGCGGACCGCGGAGTGCACTGGACGGCCACCGACACGCCGATCCCCGCGGGCGACCCGGCCAAGGGCGTCTTCGCGCTCGCCTTCCGCGACCGTACCCACGGCCTCGCGGTCGGCGGCGACTACCGCGCCGACCAGACCTCACCCCAGGCCGCCGCCCGCACCACCGACGCGGGCCGCACCTGGCAGCCCGCGGCCCAGCCGCCGCCCGCCTACCGCTCCGGCGCCGCCTGGCTCCCGCACAGCCGCACCACCGCCCTCGCGGTCGGCCCCACCGGCACCGACCTGACCACCGACGCCGGCCGCACCTGGCACACCGTCGACACGGGCTCGTACGACACCGTGGACTGCACCGCCGACCGGGCCTGCTGGGCCGCGGGCGAACAGGGCAGGGTGGCCCGCCTGGAGCGATGACGCGTTCGCCGGAAACGGGGGTACCCGGTCGTCAACGCCGAGAGGAGTGACGACCATGCCACGCGGTTCGAGCCCCAAGCGGGAACGCCAGTACGAGCACATCAAGCAGAGCGCCGAGGACCGAGGAGAGAGCACGGGGCGCGCGGAGGAGATCGCCGCGCGCACCGTCAACAAGGAACGCGCCCGCTCCGGTGAGTCGAAGACGGAGAGCCGTGTCTCGACCGAGGACATGTCCTCCGGCCGGCGCGGCGGGCAGCGCTCGCACAAGGGCGCCCAGGGGCCCACGTACGACCAGCTCTACGCGGAGGCCAAACGGCGGGGCGTCAAAGGCCGTTCGGACATGAACAAGAGCCAGCTCCAGCGCGCGCTGGGCGGCAGGAGCTGACCTGACCGCGGGCCGGCCCGACCGGGAACCGTACGCTCGTCCCACCATGACGACCGTACGCATTCCCGCGGGCTGGCCCGCGACTGAGGAGCGGGCCCGCGCGGTCCAGGACGAACTGCGCGCCCGCGTGGTGCTCGACGAACCCGGACCACCACCCGGGACCGGCCTGGTGACCGGCGTCGACGTGGCCTACGACGACGAACGGGACGTCGTCGCGGCGGCGGCCGTCGTCCTGGACGCGGCCACCCTGGACGTCGTCGCCGAGGCCACCGCGGTCGGCCGGATCTCCTTCCCGTACGTCCCCGGACTGCTCGCCTTCCGCGAGATCCCCACCGTCCTGGCCGCCCTGGAGGCGCTGCCGTGCCCGCCGGGACTGGTCGTCTGCGACGGCTACGGCCGCGCCCACCCGCGCCGCTTCGGTCTCGCCAGCCACCTCGGCGTCCTCACAGGCCTGCCCACGATCGGCGTCGCCAAGAACCCGTTCACCTTCGCGTACGACGAACCCGGCGCCCCGCGCGGGAGTACGTCCCTGCTCCTCGCGGGCACCGAGGAGGTCGGCCGCGCCCTGCGCACCCGGGACGCCGTCAAGCCGGTCTTCGTGTCCGTCGGCCACCGCACGGGCCTCGACAACGCCTGCGCGCACGTGCTCGCCCTGACCCCCGCCTTCCGCCTCCCGGAGACGACACGCAGGGCGGACGCCCTGTGCCGAAGTGCGCTGCGGGCGGCGACGGAAAGCGGCTGAGGCGGCGGGAGTTGGGCAAGGGGCGGGCGTGAACTGAGTACCCGGTCTGAGTATCTGTACGGATGTGGACGCGCCCGTCCTGTCGGCAGGCTGTGCGCCATGACGACGCACCGCATGACGACCCGCCGTATGACGAGCCGCCGCGACCCGAAGCCCCTCGCGGACCCGAACCGTCCCGTCGAGCGGGTCGTGAACCTCGCACTGGTCCTCGCCGTGCTGGCGGGGGTCGGCTGGATCGGCGGGATGATCTACACGGTCGCCGGGTGGACGCTCTAAGGACGGAACAGCCGCCCCGGCGCACGTCCCGAAGGACGGATCACCAGCTCGCCACCACCCTGAAGGTGAGGCCGGCCGCGCGCAGTCGCTCGGTCAGCGCGTCGCCCATCGCGACCGCCGTGGTGACCTGACCGGCCGTCGGCGGAAGGTCGTCGAACGCCAGGGACAGCGCGGACTCGGCGAACATCTTCGCCGTCTCGCCGTAGCCCGGGTCGCCGCCCGCGACCTCCGTGAACACCCGTCGGCCGCCGCCCTCGCCGACGAAGCGCACTGTGAACCAGCTCTTCGCCCGCTTCTCCGGACTCGGCCCGTCACCGGGCTTGAGCCGGTCGGACAACCAGCGCCGGGCGGCGGGCAGTTGGGCGGCCGCGAAGATACCGCCGGTGAGCGCGACACCGCCCACCGCGACGGGCAGATACCGGGCGGCCGCGAAGTGCCGGTAGCGGAAGTCGGGACCGTAGCGCTCCAGCGCCCGCGCCGAGCGGCGCACGATCTGCGGGTCGATCGTCGGCAGCGGCAGCGCCCACGCACCGACCTCCTTCGCGAACCGCGGCGCCCCCATCGGCGCCAGCGCGCGGCGCCCCACCAGCCGTGGCTCGTGCCGCTTGCGGTCCCGCTCGGCGGTCAGCATCGGCCGCCACCGCGCGAACTGGGTGAGCGCCGAGGCGAACGTGCCGCCGGAGAACATGGCGTCCGCCGTCACGTACCCGTCGACCGTCAGCGGCACCCCCTCCGGCAGCTGCTTGACCGTGAAGTACGCGCCCAGGTCGTGCGGCACCGAGTCGAACCCGCAGGCGTGCACCAGCCGGGCCCCGGTCTCCCGCGCGCGTGCGTCGTGCCGGACGTAGGTGAGGTCCACGAACTCGGGCTCACCGCTGAGGTCGAGGTAGTCCGCGCCGCTCTCGGCGCACGCGGCCACCAGATCCTGGCCGTGCAGCACGTACGGACCGACCGTCGTCGCCACCACGCGCGCGTGCTCGGCGAGTTCGCGCAGTGAGTCCGGATCCGCGACGTCCGCCCGCAGCACCCCGACCTTCCCGCCGCCGGGCAGCCGCTCGCGCAGCCGCTCCAGCTTCCCCTCGTCGCGGCCCGCGATCGCCCAGCGCAGATCCTCGGGCGCGTGCGTGGCGAGGTACTCCGCGGTCAGCGTTCCGACGAAGCCGGTGGCTCCGAAGAGAACGATGTCGTACGGACGGTCCGTCCTGTTCAGCCTGCTCATGACACCCCTCGGTCCGCGGCGCGCGCCGTTGTCGGTGGCCGAGGCTAGCGTGAAGGGTGCGGAGCCCGACGACGAGCCCGGAGGTGTGCCGGTGGCGGTGGACAGGAACGCCCTGAAGAAATGGGCGAAAGTGCGCGAGTTCGCCCTCGGGCTGCCCGGTGCCGTCGAGGAGTTCCCCTGGGGCGAGAGCGTCGCGAAGGTCAACAAGAAGGTGTTCGTGTTCCTCGGCGTCGACGACGGCAGTTATCCGCTGGCCCTCACCGTGAAGCTCAAGGACGAGGAGGCGCACGCCCACGCCCTGACCTCCCCGGGCGCCGAGCCCGCCGGCTACGGCCTGGGCAAGGCGGGCTGGGTGCGGGTGCCGCTGGCGGAGAAGGGGGCGCCCGCCGCCGAGCTGCTGTGCGACTGGGTGGAGGAGAGCTACCGCACGATCGCGCCGAAGCGGCTGATAGCGGAGCTGGACGGGAGCGGCTCATAGCGGAGCTGGACGAGAGCGGCTCATAGCGGAGCTGAACGAGCGCGGCTGATGTGGGACGTGCGCGGATAATTGGCTAAGCGCTTGCTCGTTCAGGGCTTGTGTTCGCTGGGGCGTGTTCTTAACATCGTTGGTGTTACATCAGTTGTGTCACACCTCTGGGGGCCGGATGGCGACGACGCCAGGACAGGGACCGCTCGTCGGCGTGCGCGTGGTCGAGCTGGCCGGGATCGGGCCCGCGCCCTTCGCCGCCATGCTCCTCGCCGACCTGGGCGCCGATGTCGTCCGCGTGGACCGACCAGGCGGGGTGGGACTCGGGATCAACCCCGACTACGACGTCACCAACCGCAACAAGCGCTCGGTGATCGTCGACCTGAAGTCCCCGGACGGCCCGGCCCGTGTCCTCGACCTCGCCGAACGCGCCGACATCCTCATCGAGGGCCTGCGGCCCGGCGTCGCCGAGCGTGTCGGCGTCGGCCCCGAGGCCTGCCACGCCCGCAACCCGCGCCTCGTCTACGGCCGCATGACGGGCTGGGGGCAGGACGGCCCCCTCGCCCACCGCGCCGGGCACGACATCGCCTACCTGGCCGTCACCGGCACCCTCGGCATGATCGGCGACCCGGACCGGCCGCCGGCCGCCCCCGCCAACCTCCTCGGCGACTACGGAGGCGGCTCCCTCTACCTCGTCGTCGGCGTCCTCGCGGCTCTGCACCACGCGCGCGTGAGCGGCACCGGCCAGGTCGTGGACGCCGCGATCGTCGACGGCGCCTCCCATCTGGCGGCGATGATCCACGGCATGTTCGCCGCCGGCGGCTGGCAGGACCGGCGCGGCGCCAACCTCCTGGACGGCGGCTGCCCGTACTACGGCACGTACGAGACGGCCGACGGCAAGTACATGGCGGTGGGTGCTCTGGAGCCGCAGTTCTACGCGGAGTTCGTGACCCTCCTCGGGATCCCGGAGCACGCCGACGCCCGCAAGGACCTGTCCCGTTGGGGCGAGCTGCGCGAGGCCGTCGCCGCGCGCTTCCGCAGCCGTACGCGCGAGGAGTGGACGGCCGTCTTCGAGGGCACCGACGCGTGCGTGGCGCCCGTCCTGTCGCTCGGCGAGGCCCCGCACCACCCGCACCTCGCCGCCCGCGGCACTTTCACCGACCACGGCGGTATCACCCAGCCGGCCCCCGCGCCGCGCTTCTCCGCGACGCCCACGACCGTGCGCACCGGACCGGCCCAACCGGGCGCGGACACCGCCGAGGTGGCGCGCGACTGGGACGTGCCCGACCTGACCAAGGACCTTCCATGAAGCGCCAGATCTTCGCCCCCGAGCACGACGCGTTCCGCGAGACCGTGCGAGCCTTCCTGGCCAGGGAGGTGCTGCCGTACTACGCGCAGTGGGAGAAGGACGGCATCGTCGCGCGCGAGGCCTGGCGCGCGGCCGGCAAGCAGGGGCTGCTCGGGCTCGCCGTGCCCGAGGAGTACGGGGGCGGCGGGACCGCCGACTTCCGCTACAGCGTCGTACTCGCCGAGGAGTTCACGCGCGCGGGCGCACCCGGGATCGCGATCGGCCTGCACAACGACATCATCGGCCCCTATCTCACCGGCCTCGCCACCGAGGAGCAGAAGCGCCGCTGGCTGCCAGGCTTCTGCGACGGCTCGCTGATCACGGCCATCGCGATGACCGAACCCGGCGCGGGATCCGACCTCCAGGGCATCCGGACGCACGCCGAGGACAAGGGCGACCACTGGCTGCTCAACGGCTCCAAGACGTTCATCTCGAACGGGATCCTCGCCGACCTGGTGATCGTGGTCGCGAAGACCACACCGGAGGGCGGGGCGCACGGGCTGTCGCTGCTGGTGGTCGAGCGGGACATGGCCGGCTTCGAGCGCGGTCGCAACCTCGACAAGATCGGCCAGAAGGCGCAGGACACCGCGGAGTTGTTCTTCAACGACGTACGCGTGCCCAAGGAGAACCTCCTTGGGGAGCTCAACGGCGCGTTCGTGCACCTGATGACGAACCTCGCGCAGGAGCGCCTGCACATCGGCGTCGCGGCGATCGCCGCGGCCGAGCACGTCCTGGAGATCACCACCGACCACGTCAAGGAGCGCGAGGCCTTCGGCCGGCCGCTCGCCACCAAGCAGCACATCCGCTTCGAGATGGCGGAGATGGCCACCGAGTGCGCCGTCACCCGCGCCTTCATCGACCGCTGCATCGAGGAGCACGACAACGGCACGCTCGACGCCGTGCACGCCTCCATGGCCAAGTGGTGGGCGACCGAGCTGCAGAAGCGGGTCGCCGACCGCTGCCTCCAACTGCACGGAGGTTACGGCTACATGACCGAGTACCCCGTGGCCCGGGCGTTCACCGACGGCCGCGTCCAGACCATCTACGGCGGCACGACCGAGATCATGAAGGAGATCATCGGCCGTTCCCTGCTGGGCTGACCCTCATTGAAAGGCTTCCCTGTGAGCACCGAAGCGTACGTGTACGACGCGATCCGCACCCCGCGCGGCCGAGGCAAGGCGAACGGCGCCCTGCACGGCACCAAGCCCATCGACCTGGTCGTCGGACTCATCCACGAGCTCCGCGACCGCTTCCCGGGCCTGGACCCGGCCGCGATCGACGACATCGTGCTGGGCGTCGTCGGCCCGGTCGGCGACCAGGGCTCCGACATCGCCCGCATCGCCGCGATCGCCGCCGGACTGCCGGACACGGTCGCGGGCGTGCAGGAGAACCGCTTCTGTGCCTCGGGCCTGGAAGCCGTCAACATGGCGGCCGCCAAGGTCCGTTCGGGTTTCGAGGACCTCGTCCTCGCGGGCGGCGTCGAGTCCATGTCGCGCGTGCCGATGGCCTCCGACGGCGGCGCCTGGTTCAACGACCCGATGACCAACCTGGCCGTCAACTTCGTGCCGCAGGGCATCGGCGCCGACCTCATCGCCACCATCGAGGGCTTCACGCGGCGTGACGTCGACGAGTACGCGGCGCTCTCCCAGGAGCGGGCGGCCACGGCCTGGAAGGAGGGCCGCTTCGAGCGGTCCCTCGTGCCCGTCAAGGACCGCAGCGGGCTTGTCGTCCTCGACCACGACGAGCACATGCGCCCCGGCACCACGGCCGACTCCCTCGCCAAGCTGAAGCCGTCCTTCGCGGACATCGGCGACCTGGGCGGCTTCGACGCCGTGGCCCTGCAGAAGTACCACTGGGTCGAGAAGATCGACCACGTCCATCACGCGGGCAACTCCTCCGGCATCGTCGACGGCGCCTCCCTGGTCGCCATCGGCACCAAGGAGGTCGGCGAGCGTTACGGGCTCACCCCGCGCGCGCGGATCGTCTCCGCCGCCGTCTCCGGCTCCGAGCCCACCATCATGCTCACCGGCCCCGCGCCCGCGAGCCGCAAGGCGCTCGCCAAGGCGGGACTGACCGTCGACGACATCGACCTCTTCGAGATGAACGAGGCCTTCGCCGCGGTCGTCCTGCGCTTCGCGAAGGACATGGGCATCTCCCTGGACAAGGTCAACGTCAACGGCGGTGCGATCTCCCTGGGTCACCCGCTCGGCGCGACCGGCGCGATGCTGCTCGGCACCCTGGTCGACGAACTGGAGCGCCAGGACAAGCGGTACGGCCTCGCCACGCTGTGCGTCGGCGGCGGCATGGGCATCGCGACGATCGTCGAACGCATCTGATTCCCGGCGGAATCGGCGGACCACAAGACCTCAACGGCTTCTACGGAGACCCTGTCATGACACAGAGCACCACCATCCGCTGGGAACAGGACCGCAGCGGTGTCGTCACGCTCGTCCTCGACGACCCGAACCAGTCCGCGAACACGATGAACGCGGCCTTCCGCGAGTCCCTCGCCGCGGTGACCGACCGACTGGAGGCCGAGAAGGACTCCGTCCGCGGCATCATCTTCACCTCGGCCAAGAAGACCTTCTTCGCCGGCGGCGACCTGCGTGACCTCATCCGCGTCACCCCGGAGACCGCGCAGGAACTCTTCGACGGTGGCCTGGCGATCAAGCGCAACCTGCGCCGCATCGAGACGCTGGGCAAGCCGGTCGTCGCCGCGATCAACGGCGCTGCCCTGGGCGGCGGTTACGAGATCGCGCTCGCCTGCCACCACCGCGTCGCCCTGGATGCGCCCGGCACCAAGATCGGCTGCCCCGAGGTCACGCTCGGCCTGCTCCCGGGAGGCGGCGGCGTCGCCCGCACCGTCCGCCTGCTCGGCATCGCCGACGCACTGCTCAAGGTCCTTCTCCAGGGCACCCAGTACAACCCGCAACGGGCCCTGCAGAACGGCCTGATCGACGACGTGGCCGCCACCCCCGACGAACTCCTCGCCAAGGCCCACGCCTTCATCGAGGCCCACCCCGAGTCGCAGCAGCCCTGGGACAAGCCCGGCTACCGCATCCCGGGCGGCACCCCCGCCAACCCCAAGTTCGCGGCCAACCTCCCCGCCTTCCCGGCCAACCTGCGCAAGCAGACCAACGGCGCGCCCTACCCGGCCCCGCGGGCCATCCTCGCGGCCGCCGTCGAGGGCTCCCAGGTCGACTTCGAGACCGCGCAGGTCATCGAGGCGCGTTACTTCGTCGAACTGGCCGCGGGACAGACCTCGAAGAACATGATCCAGGCGTTCTTCTTCGACCTCCAGGCCGTCAACTCCGGCGCCAACCGCCCCAAGGGCATCGAGCCCCGCAAGGTCCGCAAGGTGGCCGTCCTGGGCGCGGGCATGATGGGCGCGGGCATCGCGTACTCATGCGCCCGCGCGGGCATCGAGGTGGTCCTCAAGGACGTATCCCCGGAAGCGGCGGCCAAGGGCAAGGCGTACTCCGAGAAACTGTGCGCCAAGGCGGTCTCCCGGGGCCGTACGACCCAGGAGAAGGCGGACACGCTCGTGGCCCGCATCACGCCCACCGCCGACCCGGCGGACCTGGCGGGCTGCGACGCGGTCATCGAGGCGGTCTTCGAGGACACGACGCTCAAGCACAAGGTCTTCCAGGAGATCCAGCACATCGTCGAACCGGACGCGCTCCTGTGCTCCAACACCTCGACGCTCCCGATCACCGCGCTGGCCGAAGGCGTGGACCGCCAGGCGGACTTCATCGGCCTGCACTTCTTCTCGCCGGTCGACAAAATGCCGCTGGTCGAGATCATCAAGGGCGAACGGACGGGCGACGAGGCGTTGGCCCGAGCCTTCGACCTGGTCCGCCAGATCAACAAGACCCCGATCGTGGTGAACGACTCCCGAGGCTTCTTCACCTCCCGGGTCATCGGCCAGTTCATCAACGAGGGCGTCGCGATGGTCGGCGAGGGCATCGAGCCCGCGTCGATCGAGCAGGCGGCGGCCCAGGCCGGCTACCCGGCCAAGGTCCTCTCCCTCGTAGACGAACTGACCCTCACCCTCCCGCGCAAGATCCGCCAGGAGTCCAAGCGGGCGGTCGAGGAAGCGGGCGGCACCTGGCCCGCGCACCCCTCCGAAGCCGTCATCGACCGCATGGTCGACGACTTCGACCGCACGGGCCGCAGCGGCGGAGCGGGCTTCTACGACTACGACGCAGACGGCAAGCGCGTCGGCCTCTGGCCGGGCCTGCGCGAACACTTCACCAAGCCCGGCCACGAGATCCCCTTCGAGGACATGCAGGAACGCATGCTCTTCTCGGAGGCCCTGGACACGGTGAAGCTCGTCGAGGAGGGGGTCCTCACGTCGGTGGCCGACGCGAACATCGGCTCCATCTTCGGCATCGGCTTCCCCGGCTGGACCGGCGGAGTCCTCCAGTACATCAACGGCTACGAGGGCGGCGTCACCGGTTTCGTAGCCCGCGCGCGCGAACTGGCGGCCCGCTACGGCGAACGCTTCAACCCGCCGGCGTTGCTGGTGGAGAAGGCGGAGAAAGGGGAGCGTTTCGGGGACGCGTGATCTTTTCAGCCCGTCCGGCGTTTGAGGACGAGGCCGTTCAGGCCGAAGCGGGGGTCTGGGGGCGGCAGCCCCCAGAAGGATGGGATGGGTAGGGGCGGCGGGCCGAGAAAAGC
>NZ_JBSFLV010000127.1:0-26141 GCF_053599215.1 Streptomyces sp. NPDC001002
GGTCGCGGTACGCGCGCTTCAGCGCCGAGCTGCTGACCACCCCGCCGAGCCCGGCCCGGCCGTGCGCCCAGGTGCCGATGGCGGCAGGTCCTCGTCCATCAGCGTGTCCCGTCCGCGAAGCCGGTGTTGAGGTGGGATGCAGATCAGGGCGTCCGCGCAGTGCGCCTCGACCATGTACTCCACGCTGTCCGCGATCAGGTCGCGGGAGGGCAGGGAGTAGAGCATGCCACCGTGGCCCATCGCGATGCCGTCGTCGACGGCGATCGTGTTGAACTCGCGCGGGATGCCTCCGGCGGCGGTGATCGCCTCGCTGACGATGCGGCCGACCGGCTGGAGGTGAGTGTGCCCGGGGACGAACTCCGTGAACGAGTTGGCGACCGCGATGATCGGCTTGCGGCCGATGTCCGCGCCGGGTACACCGGAGGCGCGCATAAGGGCGCGTGCGCCCGCCATGTTGCGGCCGTGGGTGACTGTGCGGGACCTCAGCTCGGGCATCGTCGCTCGCTCCTTCAGAGACGGTCGTCAGAGACTTCAGAGACGGTCGTAAGAGACTTCTGACTGCATTCGAGCGTACGCCCGTCATCCAGGGGTCGGGACGCGGTGTCCGGAATGCGGGACGACTGTCTCGGTTGCCGAGGGCGTCGAGAGGGGCTCGGCCCGGTCAGGGCCCCGTCAGATGCCCCTGCACCACCGGCGCCACCCGGGCGATGACCTGCTCCACGTCCGCCGACGCCAGCGGCTCGACCTTGATGACGTACCGCAGCATCGCGCACCCCACCAGCTGCGCCCCCGCCAGCTCGGCCCGCAGCTCCGCGTCCGGCACCTCCAGCTGGGCCGCGACCCGGCCCAGCACCTGGGAGACGACAAGGCGGCGGAAGACCGTGGCCGCGGCCTCGTTGTTGACGGCCGAGCGGACGATCGCCAGCAGGGGCGTACGGGTGACGGGGTTCTCCCAGACACCGAAGATGAAGCGGGTCAGGCGCTCGCCCACGTCCTCCAGGGGGCCGTCGGCCACCGCCTCCGGGGCGTTGGCGGCGGGCGCGAGGGCGACCGCGATGGCCGCCTCGAAGACCTGCTCCTTGGTGCCGAAGTAGTGGTGCACCAGCGCGGAGTCCACGCCGGCCGCCTTGGCGATGGCCCGTACGGACGTCTTGTCGTAGCCGCGCGCGGAGAACTCCTCGCGGGCCACGGTCAGGATGCGGTCGCGGGTGTCGGCGGACTCCGTGTTCGGACGCCGGCCGCGGCGCCGGGAGGTGGCCTCGGTCACCGTCGGGGCACCTTCACCGCGGAGGCGAGATGCAGGCGCGTGTAGGCCAGCGCCTCCGCGAGATCGGCCTCGCGTTCGGCGCTGGACATCGCGCGCCGGGTGTTGACCTCGATGACGACATGGCCGTCGAAGCCGGTCAGGGCGAGACGTTCCAGCAGTTCGGCACAGGGTTGCGAGCCGCGGCCGGGGACGAGGTGCTCGTCCTTGGCCGAGCCCTTGCCGTCCGCGAGGTGGACGTGGCCGAGGCGGTCGCCCATGCGGTCGACCATGTCCATCGCGTCGACGCGGGAGGTCGCGCTGTGGCTGAGGTCGATCGTGAAGTGCCGGTAGTCGTCCTTGGTGACGTCCCAGTCGGGGGCGTACGCCAGCATCTCGCGGTCGCGGTAGCGCCAGGGGTACATGTTCTCTACGGCGAACCGCACATCTGTCTCGTCGGCCATGCGCCACATCCCGGTCACGAAGTCCCGCGCGTATTGGCGCTGCCAGCGGAACGGGGGGTGTACGACCACGGTGGTCGCGCCCAGTTTCTCCGCCGCCGCGCGGGCTCGCTGGAGCTTGATCCAGGGGTCGGTGGACCACACGCGCTGGGTGATGAGCAGGCACGGGGCGTGTACGGCGAGGATCGGGACCTGGTGGTAGTCGCTGAGTCGGCGCAGTGCCTCGATGTCCTGGCTGACCGGGTCGGTCCACACCATGACCTCGACGCCGTCGTAGCCGAGGCGCGCGGCGATCTCGAAGGCGGTCGCTGTCGACTCCGGGTACACCGAGGCCGTTGACAGGGCGACCTTCGCATCCGGGATCCTCACGACTGGCTCCGCCATGGGGGACAGATTACGTCGTGCGGGTGGGTGGGGCGGGGCGGCTATTGGCCGTTGTGGGGTTCGCCATAGGCGGCTGCGGGTGCGTTGTGGCTTGTCGCGCAGTTCCCCGCGCCCCTTAGGGACGTGCAATGAACGCACATCGACGCGGCCCCGTGCCCCTTGGGTACCTGTACTGAACGCATATCGACACCATCCCGCACCCCCAGCAAGGCACCTAAACCGGACGCATCCGGTCAAGTCGCCGCAGGATCACGCCTTCCCTGAGCGCCCACGGGCAGATCTCCACCGTCTCCACCCCGAACAGATCCATCGCGCCCTCGGCCACCAGGGCGCCCGCGAGGAGTTGGCTCGCTCGGCCCTCGGAGACTCCCGGGAGTTCGGAGCGTTGGTGGGCCGTCATGCCGGTGAGTTGGGGGACCCAGGCTTCGAGGGACTCGCGCTTCAGTTCGCGTTGGACGTAGAGGCCCTCGGTGGAGCGGGCCGCGCCGGCGATGCGGGCCAGCTGGCGGAAGGTCTTTGACGTGGCTACGACGTGGTCGGGGGCGCCGAAGCGGGTGAACTCGCCGACCGTGCGGGCGATCTGGGCCCGTACGTGACGGCGCAGCGCCCTTATGGAGTCCGGGTCCGGGGGGTCGCCGGGGAGCCAGCCCGCGGTGAGGCGGCCGGCGCCCAGCGGGAGGGAGACGGCCGCGTCGGGCGCCTCGTCGATGCCGTAGGCGATCTCCAGGGAGCCGCCGCCGATGTCCAGGACGAGCAGCTTGCCCGCGGACCAGCCGAACCAGCGGCGGGCCGCCAGGAAGGTCAGCCGGGCCTCCTCGGCACCGGTGAGGACCTGGAGCTCGACGCCGGTCTCGGCCTGCACGCGCGCGAGGACGTCGTCGGCGTTGCTGGCCTCGCGCACGGCGGACGTGGCGAAGGGCAGCATTTCCTCGACGCCCTTGTCCTCGGCCGCCTGCACGGCCTCCCGGACCACCGCGATCAGCTTCTCCACGCCTTCGGGGTCGATCGCCCCGTCCTCGTCGAGGAGTTGGGCAAGGCGAAGCTCCGCCTTGTGCGAGTGCGCGGGCAGCGGGCGCGCGCCGGGGTGCGCATCGACGACCAGCAGATGCACCGTGTTCGATCCCACGTCGAGGACACCGAGTCTCATGTACAGAACGCTACTGCCAGCTGAACGGTCCTCCGTCCTCGATGCCGTCCTCCGCGCCTTACGCTGGTCTCGTGCCAAAGACGAAAAAGGCAAAGGCCGACAAGTCGACGGGAAAAATGTCGAAGGCGGCGAAGAAAGCCCTGGCCGCCGACGAGAAGGGGGTCGACTTCGCACGCGCGTGGGTGGAGTTCCCCGATCCCGCGGACGACGAGCAGATCTTCCGGTGTGACCTGACCTGGCTGACCTCCCGCTGGAACTGCATCTTCGGCAGTGGCTGCCAGGGCATCCAGGCGGGCCGCGCGGACGACGGGTGCTGCACGCTGGGCGCCCACTTCTCCGACGAGGACGACGAGAAACGCGTCGCCGGCTTCGTCGAGCGGCTCACCCCGGACATCTGGCAGCACCACGACGTGGGCCGCGAGAGCGGCTGGGTCTCCGAGGACGAGGACGGCGAGCGCCAGACCCGTCCCTTCCAGGGTTCCTGCATCTTCCAGAACCGGCCCGGCTTCGCCGGCGGCGCGGGCTGCTCGCTGCACATCCTGGCGGTCAAGGAGGGCCTCGAACCGCTGGAGACCAAGCCGGACGTGTGCTGGCAGCTGCCGGTGCGGCGGACCTACGACTGGATCGACCGGCCCGACGACACGCGCATCCTCCAGGTCTCCATCGGCGAGTACGACCGCCGGGGCTGGGGTCCGGGCGGCCACGACCTGCACTGGTGGTGCACGTCGGCCACCTCGGCGCACGGCGCGGGCGACCCGGTCTACGTCTCCTACCGGCCCGAGCTGACCGAGCTCATGGGCAAGGCCGGCTACGACCGCCTGGTCGAACTGTGCGAGCAGCGACTGGCCTCACAGCTGCCGCTGCTGGCACCGCATCCCGCGGACCCGGTGGACTGAGCGGGCTGAGCGGGCTGAGCTGAGGTGACAGGGCCTGGCTGACGCGAGGTGTCGGGCCAGGCCCTACGACACGGACGGGCTGCCTGCCTTACGACGTCGACGGGCTCGGGTCGCCGCCGTCACCGGGCGGGGGCGACGAGCCGCCCGGGTCCGACGGCGCCGTGTCCGTAGGCGTCGGACCCGGGTCGGGCGACGACGGCGGCGGGTCGCTCGGGCTGGGGTCCGAGGACTCCGTCGGAGTCGGGTCGGGGTCGTGGGACGAGGGCGGCGGATCGCTGGGGCCGCCCGGGTCCGAGCCGGGGCCACCGGGGCCGGAACCCGGGTCGGACGGGCTGGGCGCGGTGCCGTAGCCGTCGATGGAGACGACGGCGCCGGCCGGTGAGATCGCCACCCGTGCGCTCCAGTGGCCGGACGGCTCGCGCAGATGGTCGACGTACACCTTGATCGTCAACGATTCGCCCGGTGCGAGCGTTCCCGAGGACTGGCTGAGGTAGAGCCAGGAGGCGCCCGTGGTGGCGGACCAGCGCACGGGGGCCGAGCCGGTCGCGGTGAGGGTGACGAGTGTCGTGTCGCCGCTGTTGCCGGCCGAGACGTCGAGGTGTCCTGCGCCCTTGCGGCCGGCGCCGGTGACGCTGATGACCTCCACCGATACGTCGGGCCGGTCGCCCTTGCCGAAGCGGGGTCCCGGCCTGGTGCTGGCGTTGCCGGCGTTCTCGTAGCCGGTGCCGGACGCCTCGCCGTCGAGCAGCCCTGGGCCGTGCGCCTCGCTGGCGGTGGCGTTGTGCCCGTCGGGGCCCTCGGCGACTGGATCGCCCCGGTAGGCGGCCCACAGGGCGAGCACGGGGGCGGCCACGACGGTGGCGACGACGGTCGTGGTGACGGCACGCGCGCGTAGGCGGTCGCGGCGGGCGGCACGGTCTTTGGGGTCCATCGGAAAGCCGCGCCGGTCGAAACGGGGTGCGGCGGCGCCACGCGCGCGTGGGTGATGCGCGAGCGCGACATGCAGGGCCGCGCGGGGTGCTTCCAGGACGGCGAGTTCGGCGGGGGCGACCGTCGTACCGGGCCACGGGCCGGGGACCGCGCGCTCGGCGCTGCGGCGGCAGTGCGGGCAGTCGTCGACGTGCCGGACGAGTTCCTTGCGCAGGGCGGTCGAGAGGACGAGCTGGTGGTCGCCGGTGAGCCGGGCGACGCTCGGGCAGGTGCCGGTCTCCACGACGGCGAGGGCCGCGCGGGTGCGCTCGACCTCGCAGGCGGCGGAGGCGAGCAGTTCGCGGGCGGCGGCGAGGTCCAGGCCGAGGACGGCGGCGACCTCGTGGGCGGCGAGGTGGTGGCGCACGGCGAGTTCGAGCGCCTCGCGCTGCTCCGGGGTGGTGCCGGCGGCCTCCGGCCAGGCGAGCAGGGCGAGTTCGCGCCGCCGCTCCTCCTGGACCTCGACGGCGATCAGCGGGACGGCGGGCTCCCGGTGGCCGTCGTGCCGGCCCGCCGCGTGGGTGCCCTGACGTTTCTGCTTGGCCTCGGCCAGCTTGCGCAGACAGGCCCAGCGGGCCAGCGCGTACAGCCAGGCCCGGCGGTCGCCGTCCGCTTCCGGACCGCGGCGCCGCTCGGCGAGCGCGAGGACGTCACCGAGCGCCGCGGTGGCCGTGTCGTGGTCGCACAGGACGGACAGACAGTAGGTGAACAGCCCGTCCAGGTACGGCTCGTAGCGCGCGGGCGGCCGCTGCGCCAGCGTGCGCGCCGCGGCACGGTCACGCGCCTCCCGACGCGCCCGGTGCGCGCCGGTGGTGCGGGGCGAGGTCTCCGGACTGCTGCTCATCATCCGTGGACCGTAGGCGGCCCGCGAGGGCCCCTTCCGGCACCTTGAGCACTTTTAATCCGTACGGGTGAAACGATCCCTCAATCGGGTACAGGAACCCCGGATTCCGTGGCCTGTTCCTGACAGGAGGTGGCCGAATCCCGGGGGCGCGCACCGCGCGCCGGACGGGTCGGACCGGTCGGAGCGAGGTCGCCGGAACCGGTCGGCGGCCGCGTTGTCAGTCCCGCCGGTTACGGTTCCGTCATGGCCACCCGTACGAAGACCGCCAAGGACCGTCCGTCCTACCGCTGCACCGAGTGCGGCTGGCAGACGGCCAAGTGGCTCGGCCGCTGCTCCGAGTGCCAGGCGTGGGGGACGATCGAGGAGTACGGCGCGCCCGCGGTCCGTACGACGGCACCGGGCCGCGTCACCACGTCCGCGCTGCCCATCGGCCAGGTCGACGGCCGCCAGGCCACCGCCCGCTCGACCGGCGTGCCCGAGCTGGACCGGGTGCTCGGCGGCGGACTGGTCCCCGGCGCGGTCGTCCTCGTCGCGGGCGAACCCGGCGTAGGAAAGTCGACCCTGCTGCTCGACGTGGCGGCCAAGGCGTCGAGCGACGAGCACCGCACCCTCTATGTCACCGGCGAGGAGTCCGCGAGCCAGGTCCGGCTGCGCGCCGACCGCATCAAGGCCATCGCCGACCACCTGTATCTCGCCGCGGAGACCGATCTGGCCGCCGTCCTCGGTCACTTGGACGCGGTGAAGCCCTCGCTGCTGATCCTGGACTCGGTGCAGACGGTGGCCTCCCCGGAGATCGACGGCGCCCCCGGCGGCATGGCCCAGGTCCGCGAGGTGGCCGGCGCCCTGATCCGCGCCTCCAAGGAGCGCGGCATGTCCACCCTCCTCGTCGGCCATGTCACCAAGGACGGCGCGATCGCCGGCCCCCGCCTCCTGGAGCACCTCGTGGACGTGGTGCTCTCCTTCGAGGGCGACCGCCACGCACGCCTGCGTCTCGTACGGGGCGTCAAGAACCGCTACGGCACGACGGACGAGGTCGGCTGCTTCGAGCTGCACGACGAGGGCATCACGGGCCTGGCCGACCCCAGCGGCCTGTTCCTCACCCGCCGCGCGGAGCCGGTCCCCGGCACCTGTCTGACCGTCACCCTGGAAGGCCGCCGCCCCCTGGTGGCCGAGGTCCAGGCGCTCACGGTCGACTCCCAGATCCCCTCCCCCAGGCGCACCACCTCGGGCCTGGAGACCTCCCGTGTCTCGATGATGCTCGCCGTCCTGGAGCAGCGCGGCCGGATCAGCGCCCTGGGCAAGCGGGACATCTACTCCGCGACGGTCGGCGGAGTAAAACTCTCGGAACCGGCCGCGGACCTGGCGATCGCCCTCGCCCTGGCCTCCGCGGCGAGCGACGTCCCGCTGCCGAAGAACCTCGTCGCGATCGGCGAGGTCGGCCTCGCGGGCGAGGTCAGACGGGTCACGGGCGTGCAGCGCAGGCTCTCCGAAGCCCACCGCCTGGGCTTCACCCACGCCCTCGTGCCGGGTGACCCGGGCAAGATCCCCAGCGGCATGAAGGTGCTGGAAGTCGCGGACATAGGGGACGCTCTGAGGGTCCTTCCGAGCTCCCGTAGGAGAGAGGCCCCACGGGACGCGGAGGACCGCCGGTAGACTTTGCCCTGGTCTCGCCCGTCCGTACGAACGTGAAGTGCGAACGGCGGTGCCCCAGCAACCTGCGACCGGAGGAGTGCAGTGGCAGCCAACGACCGGGCAACAGCTCCCGGGAAGCCCGGTGGGAGTTCCGGTGCCGATGGCCTGATGCGCGCCTCCCTGAGCGCCGTGGCACCCGGCACGGCGATGCGCGACGGCCTGGAGCGGGTGCTCCGCGGCAACACCGGTGGTCTCATCGTGCTCGGCTTCGACCGGACGGTCGAGGCGATGTGCTCGGGCGGATTCGTCCTGGACGTCGAGTTCACGGCCACGCGGCTGCGTGAGCTGTGCAAGCTCGACGGCGGCATCGTGATCTCCTCGGACCAGTCGAAGATCCTGCGCGCGGGCGTGCAGTTCGTGCCCGACGCGACGATCCCGACCGAGGAGACGGGCACCCGGCACCGCACCGCCGACCGCGTCTCCAAACAGGTCGGCTTCCCCGTGGTCTCCGTCTCCCAGTCCATGCGCCTGATCGCCCTCTACGTGGACGGCCAGCGCCGCGTTCTGGAGGACTCGGCCGCGATCCTCTCCCGCGCCAACCAGGCCCTGGCGACCCTGGAGCGCTACAAGCTCCGCCTGGACGAGGTCGCGGGCACGCTCTCCGCCCTGGAGATCGAGGACCTGGTGACGGTCCGGGACGTCTCCGCCGTGGCCCAGCGCCTGGAGATGGTCCGCCGCATCGCCACCGAGATCGCCGAGTACGTGGTCGAACTGGGCACCGACGGCCGTCTCTTGGCCCTCCAGCTCGACGAACTGATCGCGGGCGTGGAACCCGAGCGCGAACTGGTGGTCCGGGACTATGTCCCCGAGCCGACGGCCAAGCGCTCCCGCACGGTGGACGAGGCGCTCTACGAGCTGGACGCCCTCACCCACGCGGAGCTCCTCGAACTCCCCACGGTGGCCCGGGCGTTGGGCTACACCGGCTCCCCCGAAGCTCTCGACTCGGCGGTCTCCCCGCGAGGCTTCCGCCTCCTGGCCAAGGTCCCGCGCCTGCCCGGAGCCATCATCGACCGCCTGGTCGAGCACTTCGGCGGCCTGCAGAAGCTCCTCGCCGCGAGCGTAGACGACCTCCAGACGGTGGACGGCGTGGGCGAGGCCCGGGCCCGCAGCGTCCGCGAGGGCCTCTCCCGCCTGGCGGAGTCGTCGATCCTGGAACGCTACGTCTGACGCCGACCCGCTACGTTTGACGCCGGACCGCTACGCCCGACGGGGGCACCCGTAAGCCCCCAACCGCTTGGCCGCCGTCAGTCGTTGTCGAGCACGAACGACGTCTGAAGCTTGGCGTACCCCGCCGCCTGGACCTCCACCAGATAGGTCCCGGCCCCCGCGGACCCGGCCGGCGGCGTGGCGCACTCGGGGGCGCTCGGCTTGCGGTCCCACTTCACCGTGTAGGTGACGCTGCTCCCGGCCGGCACCCGGTACATCAGACTCCCGGACGTCTTGGGGCAGTCGGCGGAGGACCAGTAGGCGCTCCCACCCTGGAGGATGGTCACCACCGCGCTCTTGGGCCCGAGATCGACCTTGCAGTCGCTGCTTGCGGAACTCTTCGCGGTGAGCAGCAACGAAGGCGTGTCGTCAGGGCCGTAGTTGTTGTGCAGACTGCGCAGACTCAACGTCACCGTACTGGCGGTGCAGTTGGGCAGAGTGGAATCGACGGGCACGGTGTCACCCGTACCGACACCACCACCGGAGCCGCTGCCCCCGTCCGAACCGGAAGCCGACCCCGTGTCACCCGAACTGCCGCCGGAGTCACTGCCGTTGGAGTCCCCGGAACCCCCACCGGAGTCGCTGCCGGCGCTTCCCCCGGTGCCTCCGCTGCTCGACTCGTCGCGCCCGCCCGGGGCTTGGCTGATCGCGGGCCCCGAACCGGACGGCCCTGCGGAGATCGTGGGCGCGGGAGTCTTGCCGTTGGCCCCGTCGTCGTCCTTCTTCCCGCCCCCGCCGTCCGAGGTCACGATCCACGTGACGAGCAGCGCCAACAGGGCGAGTACGGACAGCAGTACGGCCCTCCGACGCCAGTAGATGGTGGAGGGAAGCGGCCCGACCGGATTGCGCAGAGATCCCACGGCGCAAACTGTACGAGAGATCGGAACGTTCCCTCGCCCCACCCGCCGCCAGTACCTCAACTTTTCCGGATCATCATCCCGGCACGCCCACGTACGCGCGGCGGCCGACGCACCACCACGCCCCCGACCCACCCCCGCACCGCGCGCGCAACGGCGGCCCAACCGCCGGAGGCCATGGCAGGATCGGAAGCGCCATGACTGCGCCCACGAAGCCCCCACACGACAGCCCCGCCGACGCCCCCGCGGACTCCCCCTCCGGCGCCTCCCCCGGAGAGACCGCCGGCGACCTCCACGCCCCCGTGATCGACTGGTTCGAGGAGCACGCCCGGGACCTCCCGTGGCGCCGCCCCGAAGCCGGCCCATGGGGCGTGATGGTCAGCGAGTTCATGCTGCAGCAGACGCCGGTCAACCGCGTCCTGCCCGTCTACGAACAGTGGCTGGCCCGCTGGCCCCGCCCCGCCGACCTCGCCGCGGACGCCCCCGGCGAAGCGGTCCGCGCCTGGGGCCGCCTCGGCTACCCCCGCCGCGCCCTGCGCCTGCACGGGGCCGCGGTGGCGATAACGGAACGGCACGACGGCGACGTACCCACCGATCACGCCCAACTGCTCGCCCTGCCCGGGATCGGCGAGTACACGGCCGCTGCGGTGGCGTCCTTCGCCTACGGTCAGCGGCACGCGGTGCTGGACACCAATGTGCGCAGGGTCTTCGCGCGCGCGGTCACCGGCGTCCAGTACCCGCCGAACGCCACCACGGCGGCCGAACGCAGGCTGGCCCGCGCCCTGTTGCCCGACGACGAGCACACGGCGTCCCGCTGGGCCGCGGCGTCCATGGAGCTGGGCGCGCTGATCTGCACCGCGAAGAACGAGACCTGTCAGCGCTGCCCGATCGCCGCGCAGTGCGCGTGGCGGCTGGCCGGCAAGCCCGAGCACGCGGGACCGCCGCGCCGCGGACAGACGTACGCGGGCACGGACCGTCAGGTGCGCGGCCGGCTGCTGGCCGTTCTGCGCGAGGCGCACGCGCCCGTGCCGCAGGCGGCACTGGACCGGATGTGGCACGAGCCGGTACAGCGGGCGAGGGCACTGGACGGTCTGGTGTCGGACGGTCTGGTGGAACCTCTCCCGGGCGGTCTGTATCGACTCCCGTTGACGTGACGACGGCACGACAGCCGACGTAACGACGGACGTAACGCGCCCGCACCACTCCCAAATCAACCCACACCCCCACCAATCACCGCACCCGCTTACCCCGTCCCTACGGCTGTTACACAACCGACGGACAGCCGATTGCCAGCCGCGCGCTGCTTCGGACAGGCCCGTGACAACCCCTCCGTAGCTTCATCTACGTACCCGGCAGGTCCGGGGCGACTACGGACTGACCGCCGGCGAACGTCGGCGGAAACGGGGATCGGAAGGCGGTTCGACATGGCGCAGGGCGAGGTGCTCGAGTTCGAGGAGTACGTCCGCACCCGGCAGGACGCGCTGCTGCGCAGTGCCCGCCGGCTGGTCCCGGATCCGGTGGACGCCCAGGACCTGCTCCAGACGGCGCTGGTTCGGACGTACGGCCGCTGGGAGACCATCGAGGACAAGCGGCTTGCGGACGCCTATCTGCGCCGGGTCATGATCAACACGCGGACCGAGTGGTGGCGGGCCCGCAAGCTCGAAGAGGTGCCCACCGAGCAGCTGCCGGACGCGTGCGTCGACGACTCCACCGAGCAGCACGCGGACCGCGCGCTCCTCATGGACATCATGAAAGTGCTCGCACCGAAGCAGCGCAGTGTGGTGGTCCTGCGACACTGGGAGCAGATGTCGACGGAGGAGACCGCCGCCGCCCTCGGTATGTCGGCGGGAACGGTCAAGAGCACGCTGCACCGGGCGCTCGCCCGGCTCCGGGAGGAGCTGGAGAGCCGCGATCTGGACGCACGCGCGCTGGAGCGTGAGGAGCGGGAGCGGTGCGCGGTCTGACCGGCCGAGGGACCTTGCAGGCGGCGTTCACGACGGTGGTCGTGCTCGCCGCCCTCGCCCTTTTCGTCTCCGCCTGCGCGACCGGCGGCACCGGCGCCCGTGACGAGGGCCCGGCGCACGAGGGTGCCTCGGACTCGGTGGCGGGCGCCGCGGTCTCCGCCGCGCCCACGCCCAGCCCGACCTCGACGACCGCGCGCGTGGACGCGGTCAAGCTGGTCGAGGACGATCCCGAGGTCGCCACCGAGGTCAAGCGCGAGCTGAAGCCGTGCGTGGCCGACGAGTACCCGGTCGACGTCTCGTACGGCGACCTCACCGGCGGGCGCGCCGACGACGTCGTGGTGAACGTACTGACCTGCGGCGACGCGGTCGGGATCGGCAGCTACGTCTATCGCGAGGTGAGCGGGCGGTACGAGAATGTGTTCAAGGTCGAGGAGCCCCCGGTCTACGCGGAGATAGACCGCGGCGACCTGGTGGTGACCAAGCAGGTCTACGAGAAGGGCGATCCGGTGTCGAGTCCGTCCGGCGAGAACGTGATCACGTACCGCTGGGGCTCGGGCCGCTTCACCGAGGAGTTCCGCACGCACAACGACTACAGCAACGCGGTCGGGGGAGACGCGACGCCGGCACCGGCGCCGTGAACCGTTCGCGGCACTCGGATCGATCACCTGACAGCCGCACCTGTACGCCACCAACCGAAACGAGAGCTGAGAAGACCGGGATGGCAGACCAGACCCACGTCCTGTTCGTGGAGGACGACGACGTCATCCGTGAGGCCACCCAGCTCGCCCTGGAGCGGGACGGCTTCGAGGTCACCGCCATGCCCGACGGGCTGTCGGGCCTTGAGGCGTTCCGGGCCAAGCGCCCCGACATCGCGCTCCTCGACGTCATGGTGCCGGGCCTGGACGGCGTGAGCCTGTGCCGCCGGATCCGCGACGAGTCGACCGTGCCGGTGATCATGCTGTCGGCGCGGGCGGACTCGATCGACGTGGTGCTGGGCCTGGAGGCGGGCGCGGACGACTACGTGACCAAGCCGTTCGACGGTGCCGTGCTGGTCGCGCGGATCCGGGCGGTGCTGCGCAGGTTCGGGCACGCGAGCGGCGGCGACAAGACCGAGGAGGCGCCCGCGGAGGTGGCCGGCGGGGTGCTGACCTTCGGCGAGCTGGAGATCGACACCGAGGGCATGGAGGTGCGCCGGGCCGGACAGCCGGTGGCGCTGACGCCGACCGAGATGCGGCTGCTGCTGGAGTTCTCCTCTGCGCCGGGCACGGTCCTGTCCCGCGACAAGCTCCTTGAGCGCGTGTGGGACTACGGCTGGGGCGGCGACACCCGGGTCGTGGACGTCCATGTGCAGCGGCTGCGTACGAAGATCGGCCAGGACCGGATCGAGACGGTCCGCGGCTTCGGCTACAAGTTGAAGGCCTGAGCGGGGACGTCAGGGACATGCGGGGGATCTTCCGGAACCCGGGAACGGGCGGCGACGCGGCCGGTGGCACGAGCGGCGGCACGGGCGGCATCCGCACCGGACTGCGCTGGAAACTGAGCGCGGCGATCGCGCTGGTCGGCGCGCTGGTGGCGGTCGCGCTGAGCCTGGTCGTGCACAACGCGGCCCGGGTGTCGATGCTCGACAACGCGCGCGACCTCGCCGCCGAGCGGGTGCGGATCGCGCAGCGCAGCTACGAGCTGTCGAACCGCCTGAACTTCCCCAACGTGCGGATCGACGACCCGGATCTGCCGAAGGCGCTGCGCGAGAAGGTCGCGGAGGGCCGGCGGGCGACATACGTGACGGACCTGGCGAACGGCGTCCCGGACATCTGGGCGGCGGTGCCGGTCCACGACGGGCATGTGCTGTCCCTGCACACCGGGTTCACCGACCGCAGCACCGACATCCTCAAGGACCTCGACCAGGCCCTCGTCATCGGCTCCATCGCGGTGGTCCTCGGCGGCAGCGCGCTCGGCGTGCTGATCGGCGGGCAGCTGTCGCGCCGGCTGCGCAAGGCGGCGGCCGCGGCGAACCAGGTGGCCAGGGGCGAGACGGACGTACGGGTGCGGGACGCGATCGGCGGGGTGGTGCGGGACGAGACCGACGACCTCGCGCGCGCGGTGGACGCCATGGCGGACACGCTCCAGCAGCGCCTTGAGGCGGAGCGCCGGGTGACGGCGGACATCGCCCACGAGTTGCGTACGCCGGTGACGGGACTGCTCACCGCGGCGGAACTGCTGCCCCCGGGCCGCCCCACGGAGCTGGTCCTGGACCGCGCGAAGGCGATGCGCACGCTGGTCGAGGACGTCCTGGAGGTGGCCCGCCTCGACGGGGCCTCCGAGCGGGCCGAACTGCAGGACATCGTGCTGGGCGAGTTCGTGTCCCGGCGGGTGGCGGCGAAGGACCCGGACATCGAGGTGCGGGTGGTGCACGAGTCGTTGGTCACCACGGACCCGCGCCGCCTGGAGCGCGTCCTGTTCAACCTGCTGGCCAACGCGGCACGACACGGCAAGCCGCCCATCGAGGTCACCGTCGAGGGCCGCGTCATCCGCGTCCGCGACCACGGTCCCGGTTTCCCGGCCGGCCTCCTCGCGGACGGCCCCAGCCGCTTCCGCACCGGCAGCACGGACCGCGCGGGCCACGGCCACGGCCTCGGCCTCACCATCGCCGCCGGCCAGGCCCGAGTCATGGGCGCCCGCCTCACCTTCCGCAACATCCGCCCCCCGGGCGCCCCGGACCACGTCCCGTCCGAGGGCGCGGTAGCGGTGCTGTGGCTACCGGAACACGCACCGACGAACACGGGCAGCTATCCGATGCTGCCCTAGCCGTGTCCTCCGGGGGTTCGGCAGGGTCAGGCGCCCTCTCGCCATTTTGTCCATACGGCGATGGTGACAGGCGGCACTGACAATCGGGCCTCGCCCCTTCCAGCCCGTCCGGCGTTTGAGGACGAGGCCCTTCGGGCCGATGGGGGTCCGGGGGCGCAGCCCCCGGCAACGGCGCAGCACCCGAACAGGACGACGCACCCGAACCCACAAAACCGCCCCCGAACACGAAGAAGGCCCCCCGGGGCGGACACCAACCGGGGGACCTTCAGCTCACTGTGTGTGGACTCAGACGGCTTCGACGAGCGGCGCCGGGGCCGCCCCCTCCTCGCCAGGCTTAGGCGCAGCCGGCCCCGCTCCACGCAGCGTGACCTCCTTGACGAACACCGCCGCCACCAGCGCGGCCACGGCCACGATCGCACCCAGCAGGAACGCGGAGTGGATACCCGCGGAGACCGCGTGCTGGTACGCCTCCCGCGCAGCCGCCGGCAGCTTCGCCAGGCTCGCCGCGTCCAGCTGCGCCGACTGCTCGGTGACCTTGGAGCCCAGCGCGCCGGCCCGCTCGGACATGACGTCCTGGACCCGGTTGTTGAACAGGGCGCCCATGATCGCGACACCGAAGGAGGAACCGAGCGTGCGGGACAGCGTGCTCGTGGAGGACGCGACGCCCATGTCCTTCATCTCGACGCTGTTCTGCGCGACCAGCATGGTGATCTGCATCAGGCAGCCCATGCCGAGTCCGACGACGGCCATGAACACACCGGACATGAGGCGCGAGGTGTCGGTGTCCATCGTGGACAGCAGGTACAGCCCGACGATCATCGCGGCGCTGCCGACGACCGGGAACACCTTGTACTTGCCGGTGTTCGTGGTCACGCGCCCCGCCACCATCGAGGTGACCAGCATCGCGCCGAGCATCGGCAGGAGCAGCAGCCCGGAGTTGGTCGCGGACGCGCCCTGCACGGACTGCTGGTACAGCGGCAGGAAGAGCGTCGCGCCGAACATCACGAAGCCGGTGATGAAGCCGATGATCGACATCAGGGTGAAGTTGCGGCTGCGGAAGATGTGCAGCGGCACGACCGGCTCGGCGGCCTTGGTCTGCCAGTACACGAACCCGACCAGCGAGACCACGCCGATCCCGATGAGCTCCATGATCCGCGCGGAGGACCAGGCGTACTCGGAGCCGCCCCAGGTGGTGACGAGGACGGTGGAGGTGATGCCGACGGTCAGCAGGATGACACCGAGGTAGTCGATGCCCGCCTTGGCCCGCTTCTTCGGCAGGTGCAGCACGACGCTGATCAGGCCGAGCGCGAACACGCCGAGCGGCAGGTTGATGTAGAAGGACCAGCGCCAGCCCCAGTTGTCGGTGATGGTGCCGCCGACCAGCGGTCCGCCGATCATCGCGAGCGCCATGACGCCGGCCATCATGCCCTGGTACTTGCCGCGCTCCCGCGGCGGGATCAGGTCACCGATGATCGCCATGACGCCGACCATCAGACCGCCGGCGCCCAGACCCTGGATGGCCCGGAAGCCGATCAGCTCGCCCATGTTCTGGGCCATTCCGCTGAGCGCGGAGCCGATCAGGAAGATCACGATCGAGGTCATGAAGGTGGCCTTGCGGCCGTACATGTCGCCGAGCTTGCCCCAGACCGGGGTCGAGGCGGCGGTCGCGAGCGTGTACGCCGTCACCACCCAGGACAGATGTTCAAGGCCGCCGAGTTCGCCCACGATCGTCGGCATCGCGGTGCCCACGATCATGTTGTCGAGCATCGCCAGCATCATGGTGATCATGAGCGCCAGCAGTACGACCCGTACGCTGCGGGGCTGTTTGCCCGTGTCCACGTCCACCGTCTGTGTGTCCGCCATTGTCGCCACTCCCCTTGTACTTCCCTGTACATCCCCCCGGCCGGCTACTTACTTGCCGCCCGGCTAGTTGACTACACTGCAGGAAGGTAGACCCGGAACTAGCCGGGCGTCAAGTAAGTTTTCTAGTCGGGCGGCAAGTAAGTTAGGACCAGGCCGCCAGGTAAGTTTTCAGGGAGCCCGATGACCGCGAGGATGGTTGGCACCATGGACGGCACCAAGCAGCAGCGCCGCGGCAACACCCGCCAGCGCATCCAGGACGTCGCGCTCGAACTCTTCGCCGAGCAGGGGTACGAGAAGACCTCGCTCCGCGAGATCGCCGAGAGCCTCGACGTCACCAAGGCGGCCTTGTACTACCACTTCAAGACCAAGGAAGAGATCCTCGTCAGCATCTTCGACGATCTGACGCAGCCGATCCTCGACCTGACCGAGTGGGGCAAGCACCAGCCGCACACGCTGGAGACGAAGCAGGAGATCGTACGGCGCTACAGCGAGATCCTGGCCGGCGCGGCACCACTGTTCCGCTTCATGCAGGAGAACCAGGCGGCCGTGCGCGAACTGCGGGTCGGCGAGACCTTCAAGGACCGTATGCAGGGCCTGCGCGCGATCATCGTGGACCCGGACGCGGCCCTGGTCGACCAGATCCGCAGCGTCAGCGCGATCTTCACCCTGCACGCCGGGATGTTCTTCATCCAGGACCTGGACGCGACCCCCGAGGAGAAGCGCAAGGCCGTCCTGGAGGTCGCGACCGACATGGTGACCCAGGCCCACCAGGGCATGAAGCCCGCCGCGGAACCGTCCTAGCCGGTCAGCCGGTCAGACGGTCAGACCCTTGGCGCGCAGGAACTTGACGGGGTCGATCGCCGAGCCGTAGTTCGCGGTCGTACGGATCTCGAAGTGCAGGTGCGGGCCACTGGAGTTGCCGGTGTTGCCGGACTTGGCTATGTGCTGCCCGGTGGCGACGACCTGTCCGACCTTGACGTCGATCCGGGACAGGTGGGCGTACTGCGAGTACGTGCCGTTGGCGTGCTTGATGACGATGGCGTTGCCGTACGCGGCTCCGTCGCCGGCGCCGTTCGAGCCGGCCTTGACGACCGTGCCGCCGTGCGCGGCGCGGACGTCGGTGCCGCTGGCGACGGCGAAGTCCTGGCCGCTGTGGGTGGACTGCCACATGCCGCCGGCCTGGGCGAAGGTCGCGGAGAGCGTGTAGCTCTTGACCGGCGCGACCCAGGAGACGACCTTCTTGGCGGCGGCCTTCTGCACCGCGGCCTTCTTCGCGGCGGCCTTCTTCGCGGCGGTCGCCTTGGCGCTCGCCGCGGCCTTGGCGGCCTTCGCCTGCGCGGCGGCCTGCGCCTGGACACCGCTCGCGGCGGCGGTGGTGTTCACGGCGGACGTGGCGTCGGCGGCGACCGCGACCCCGGCGCCCAGCGCGACCGACACACCGAGACCGGCGGTCAGGACGGCCGCGCGGGTGCGGAGCGTGGACGTACGGGCGGAGCGGAACGGGACGCGCGAAGACATCGAAACCTCATGGGGACGGGGACAGAAAAGCCACCCGGCACACGGACGGCCGCCGGATGGACCGTCCCTTGGTACCCCCGACCTCCACGGACCCCAAAACCCAAGATCTACGACGGAAGCTAGTACTTCATGCCAAAACTTCCGACTCCTTGACACACCCCCCATCGGGAATGAATCCACCCACGACGGACGAACCAGCCAAGAGGTTCCAGGACAAAAGTCCTTTTTGCCCAGATCAGCCGATCTACTACCCCGGGCAGTAACGGACAAATCGCCTGTGCGGCATGTCACCGACCCACAAGATCAAGGCCCTTGGGAATGTGACGGGGACTACTCTGCTGTCTCATCGACGAGGCTCAGGGGGAGGCCGAGTGGATCCGACGGTCATCGGCACCAGGCTCGCGTCCGGCCTGATCGGCCCACTGGTGAAGAAGCTCTTCCTACGGGAGGGTCCGGGCGCCGGCCTGGTCGACAAGCCCGTACGCGTCTCGGCGCTGGTGTCCTTCCGGGGCGAGCGGCGCACCCTCGGCCGGCGGGAGCTGCGCAAGCTGGTCCGGGAGCTGGTCGAGCGCGCGGCCCGCGAGACCCGGGAGGCACCGCTGGACACCGCGGAGCTGGAGGCGGTGGCCGACGCCCTGCGCCGCACCCTCCTCGCCCTCGGCGACCTGGACCTGGACGACATGCAGGCCGTACGCCTGGGCCACGAGGCACTGGCCGACCGCCTGTTCGCCGAAGCGGGCGGCGACGACCTGCTCCGCCTGCTCAGCTACGACTCGACGTTCCTCAGTTGTACGACACGGCCCCGTCCATTCTGCTCGCGCGGCGGGACGCGGAACGCGACATGCTCCCGCGGGGCGACCGCGGCTCCGGCATCCACCTCACCGAACTCCCGCAGATCCAGCTCCTCCAGCGCCTGGCCTACTGGCTGATCCGCAACAACCAGTCCGAGCTGGACCGCGACCGCGCCGAGCGCATCGTCGCCGACGTCCTGCCCGCCCTGCCGGCCGCCGCGCCCCAGGGCGACGCGGCCGAGCTGCTGCGCCACCTCCTGGTCCGCAGCGGCCTGCTCCGCGAACCCTCCGTCGGCACCGTCGAGTTCATCCACCGCACTGGCCCGGTACCGCTCGCACCCGGCCAGAGAGGTGCGCTCCCAGCTCACCTGGACCTGGCACCGGTTCCCGGCCCGGCGCTATGCCGAGCAGGTCGTGTCCCAACTGCGCGAGGAAGGTCTCTACTTCACTGCGCACTCGGCGGAACACTTGCGCATCCTGGCCGAGTTGGGCGGGAAGACGCGCCTGCAACTGGTCGGAGACCTCGACCCGTCCGCGCTCGATCCCGACCAGGTGACCGGGCTCGTCATCCGTGAGAACAGAAGCCTGCGAGACCTCAACGCCCTCATTCCCCTCCACCGGCTCACCACTCTGGACATCAGCAGGTGCCCGGAGGTGGACGACCTCACCCCGCTGGCCCGCCTCCCCCTGTCCAACCTGTCGCTGGACCTCATGCCCGGACTGGAGCGGCCGGGCGCCCTGTCCCCGTTGCGCCACTCGACCACACTGACCCAACTCGACCTGGGACAGGCCCTGTTCGCGGACTCCCTGGACGAGGCCCTCTGCCCGGACGCGCCCTTGTCCTACCTGCGCTTCGGCGGAAACTCCCTCACGCACACCGGCCTTCGGGGCCTCCACCGCTTCCGCTCCCTCACCGAACTGAGCCTGGCCACGGACCTCACCACGCGCCTCTCCCCCGAGGACCGCGAGGAGATCACCCGTCTCCCCGCCCTGCGGAGACTGCGCTTCAACTGGCAGGTGTTCGGCTGGGACGGCCCGCCGCTGCCCGGCATCACCGGCCTGCGCTTCAACAACTTCACCGGCACCGAGGACGTATCGAGCATCCCGACCCTGTTCCCCAACCTCCACGCCATGCTGATCGTCCTCGCCCCGGACACCTACGAGGTGCCCGCGGACGTCCTCGCCCAGTTCCCCGTCACCCCGGCCGTCACCAAGTTGTACAGCGTTGTGTGACGCACACCCCTAGAAACCTACCCCCCAGTAACCCTACGGTTCCCCTCACGCCACCCGCGCCCCTCACCATGCACCAGACAACGGCATACGGACGTGAAGAGGACCCCATGACAACAAGACGCCCTTGGACGCGCCGCCTGGCCGTCACCGCCGTCTCCGCTTCGGCCCTCGTGGCACTGGCGGCCCCCGCGAACGCGGCGACGACCACCACCAGCACCGCAACCGCAGCCGAGGACGTCGACTACGCGACCTGGCAGACGGACTGCCAGGCGGTCATGGACCAGGCTCTGCCCTACCTGAAGCAGCGCATCGCCGCAGCCAAGCCGGGCGAGAAGCAGGCGATCGTCTTCGACATCGACAACACCACCCTGGAGACCGACTTCGGCTTCAGCTGGCCGCAGCCGGCCAACAAGCCGGTCCTGGACGTCGCGGAGTACGCCCAGGAGCACGGCGTCTCGCTGTTCTTCGTCACGGCCCGCCCGGGCATCATCTACCTGCCCACCGAGTACAACCTCGAACACGACGGCTACGAGGTCTCCGGCCTCTACGTCCGCGGCCTCTTCGACCTCTTCAAGGACGTCGCCGCCTACAAGACCGCCCAGCGCGTCGACATCGAGACCAAGGGCTACACGATCATCGCGAACGTCGGCAACAGCGCCACCGACCTCTCGGGCGGCCACGCCGAGAAAACGTACAAACTCCCGGACTACGACGGTCAGTTGTCCTGACTCCCGCCCCGGACCCCCAGTTGGTCTGATCGCCGGGCGCGTCCCCTGTGGGGCCGGTACTTTCGGGTACCGGCCCCACTGCGTCGACGGGCCGAGGGGGATTCCATGAGCGCCACAGACCTGCCGCGCGTCGAACTCGCGGACGCCGTACAGACCATCCGCGACGAGCTGCTCACCGCGGCACGGCGCTCGACCGGACAGGACGTCGTCTTCGAAGTGGGCGACATCCAGATGGAGTTCACGGTCGAGTTCCGCAAGGAGAACAAGGCCCACGCGAAGGTGCTGGCCTGGGTCGTCGACGCGGGCGCGGACACCACGCGCGCCAACACCCGTACGCACAAGGTGTCCTTCACCCTGCGGGCACGGGACTCACGGACAGGCGCGCCTCTGAAGGTGCGCAACGAGACGGAGGGCAGCGTCGACGCGTTCGGACGCGGTGCGCCCACGACGCCGTGACCCTGCGTTCGGCCGTCGAGCGGTCCGTGGTGGTGCTGGCCGGAGCGCAGGGCAGCGGCGTCATGCTCACCCCGCGGCTCGTGCTGACCAGCGCGCACGTCCTCCGGAACAAGGAGTGGATCCGCACGGTCCACCCGGAGAGCGAACAGCCCCTGCCCAGCCGGGTGGTGTGGCGCGACGACGAGACCGACACCGCCCTGCTGCTCACCGGTGAGGAGCTGGTCGCCCCGGACCGCTGGGCGCTGGCGAGGCTGCGCTGGGGAGCCGTCGGCGGCTCCGACCCGCTGCCCGGCTGCCAGGTCGTCGGCTTCCCCTCGGTCCAACGGTTCGGCCCTGACGAGCAGTTGGAGTACGACCAGCTCACCGGGACCGTGCTGCCCATGGCGGGGCGGATCAGATCGACGCTGGTGTGCGAGTTCGACCGGGCACCGGTGGCCGCACCGAAGCCGGGCGAGTCACCCTTCGCCGGACTGTCCGGGGCGCCTGTGTTCGCCGGTGCGGTGCTGATCGGCATAGTCACCCAGGTCCCGGACAAGCGCGACCACCGCCGTATCGAGGCGACCCCCGTGGAACGGATACTCCAGGCGCCGAACTTCCCCCGCCAGGTGATGGGAAGCGAACCGGGCCATGTCCCACCGGTGTTGGAGACGGTCGGGCCGGGCTCCCACTTCCAGGACGAACGGTTCGAACGCCAGTACGCGCGCGCCCTCAAGACGCGGTACCGGAAGATCGAGATCTTCGGGCTCGACGAACTGGGCACCACCGAGACCAACTGGGATCTGGACACGGCGTACTTGAGCCTGGAGGCGATCTCCGCCACGGAGACTCGGGAGACTCGGGAGGCTCGGGAGAACGCGCCTCTGCCCCAGACCGTGTCCGTACCGCGCCGGATCAACGACCTGCTCGCGGACCGCCCTCGGACCGTCCTGCGCGGCGAGGCCGGCGCCGGCAAGACCACGCTGGTGTGGTGGCTCGCCTCCCATGCCGCCTGCGGCGCCCTCGGTCACGAACTCGCCGAACTGAACGACCTGGTGCCCTTCGTCGTCCCCATGCGCAGCCTGCTGGCCCGGGGCAGGGCCTTCCCCCGGCTCCCCGAACTGGCCACGGTCGCCGAGCTCCAGATCGACGCGCTCCCCGACGGCTGGACCGGCCGCGTCCTGGAGGCGGGCCGCGCGCTCCTGTTGGTCGACGGCATGGACGAAGTGCCGCCCGCAGACCGGGAGGAGGCCCGGCGCCGCCTCTCCGATCTCCTGACGGCGTATCCGCACAACCGGTGCCTGGTCACCGTACGACCCCTGGCGGTGGCCACCGACTGGCTCGGCTCGGAGGACTTCGAGGAACTGCGTCTGCTCCCCATGCGGGACGAGGACGTCCTGGCCTTCTCCCGGGCCTGGCACGCGGCCGCCCGCCTCGAATGCGCCGGCTTCCGCGACGCACACCGGGCGGCCGTCGAGGAGCAGCACCTCCACACCCTGGAACGCGCCCTGGAACAGGAGTTGGAGCGCAACCCGACCCTCCTCCACCTCTCCCGCACCCCACTCCTGGCCGCCGTGGTCTGCGCCCTCCACCGCCGCCGCAGAGGCTTCCTGCCGGAGACCCGCTGGTCCCTCTACAACGCCTCGCTCACCATGCTGCTCGGCGGCCGCGACACCCTGCGCCGGGTCGGCGCGCCCGAGGGCATAGTCCTGGGCGTAGAGGAGCACCAGCAACTGCTCCAGCGGATCGCGGCCTGGCTCGCCCGCAGCGGGAACACCGAGTTCAACCACGCCCAGGCGGAACACCAGATCGCCCTGGCCATGCGGAGCATGCCCCAGGTGCAGCAGCAGGGCTCGGCCGAGGCAGTCCTCACCCACCTCCTCAACCGCAGCGGCCTGCTCCAGGAGCGCAACGAGACGGCCATCCAGTTCATCCACCGCACCTTCCAGGACTACTTGGCGGCGAAGGAACTCCAGGAGAGCGACGGCCTGGGCGAGTTGCTCCAGCACGCGGGCGAGGAGGAATGGCAGGACATCATCCTCCTAGCCATCGGCCACTGCCACCGAGGCGAGGTCCGCCGCCTGATAGAGCAACTCATCGAGAAGGGCGACGGCACCGAGGACCGGGCATTGCGCGCCAACATCCATGTGCTGGCGGCCCGTTGCGCGCTGAGCGCGGTGGTGCTGGAGGAGGAAGTGCGGGAGGAGGTGGCGGAGCGGGTGCGGGGGTTGTTGCGGCCGCTGGAGGCCACGAGCGTCACCGCGCTGGCATCGCTCGGGTCGTACGTGCTTCCGCTGGTGCCTGGTCCGGAGGGGCTGGACGAAGACCAAGTCATACGGCTCGTCCAACTCGTCCGCGCTGTAGGCGACCCTGCGTCCCTGCAACTGCTCCGGCGGTTCGCCACGCACGCCTCCCCCACTGTCCGAGACCTGATCAAGGACGCGTGGTCGCGTTTTCCCACAGAGGACTACGCCCGTGAAGTTCTCGCCCATTTGCCCCTTGAGGACGACCAAGTCATCGTGATCAACCCCGCCATGGTCGCGGCATTGCATCACTGCGGTCCCATCGGCATGGTCATGGCCACCATGGCCGTCAGCGGTGCGGACCTGGCCGATCTCCTGCCGCGTGCTCGCATCAGGGGGCTTTTCATCATCGACAACTCCCTGCTGGACGACCTCTCCTTTGTCCGCGGGCTTGGGCTGGCCTCTCTGTGGCTCAGGAGGTGTCCCAGAGTGAGGAAACTGTCCCCTCTGGAAGGTCTGCCGCTCACCTCACTCTTCGTGGAGATCCACGAGATGACCAAGTCCGAGCTGGTCTCCCTGGAACGACTGGACCGGCTAACCGAACTCTCTCTGGCTGGCCCCCCGCTCGACAGCAACATCCCCATTCCCTCAAGACACCCGACGGTCGAACGGCTCACGGTGATGGGCCACTCAGAGATGCTGATCAACAACCTGTCTCAGTGGCCCGCTCTACGAGAGCTCGCCGTGCAAGGCGACTGCAACGTGTACGCGCTCCTCCTGGCGACCGCCAAGGCCCCTTCGCTGACCAGCCTCGAATTCAGGTATGCGGCACTTCCGCTCAAACCTCGGGACCTCGATCCCCTGCCAAAGATCCGCGATCTCACCCTCAAAGGCATCGACCGCGCAAGTTCCGCGACGGACCTGGCCCAGATGTTCCCCTCGCTCACTCGACTCAGCATCGAGTGTGTCCCGGGCACCGCACTGGACCTGTCCCCGCTGCAGGACCACTACGACCTGACCATCGAGATCAACGACCAGCCAGCGCACCCAAGCCCATGAGAAAGGGGCCGGCGCCCAAAGGGCACCGACCCCTAACTCGTCACTCGGCGAACCCCCGAAGGGCTACGCCTCCTTGCTCAGATTGGGCCCAGCCCCGCCCGCCGCCTGCTCGATCGGCGGGACGTCCGGCAGTGCCGACTTCTCCTCACCCCGGAAGGTGAAGGTCTTGGCCTCGCCCTCGCCCTCGGTGTCCACGACCACGATGTGACCGGGGCGCAGCTCGCCGAAGAGGATCTTCTCGGAGAGCGTGTCCTCGATCTCGCGCTGGATCGTGCGCCGCAGCGGACGCGCACCCAGCACCTGGTCGTAGCCCTTGGTCGACAGCAGCTCCTTGGCGGACTGGGAGAGCTCGATGCCCATGTCCCGGTCCTTGAGGCGCTCGTCCACCTTGGCCACCATCAGGTCGACGATCGCGAGGATGTCGGCCTGGGTGAGCTGCGGGAAGACGACGACGTCGTCGACGCGGTTGAGGAACTCGGGCCGGAAGTGCTGCTTGAGCTCGTCCGAGACCTTGTTCTTCATGCGCTCGTAGTTCGACTTCGTGTCACCCGTGGCCGCGAAGCCCAGGTTGAAGCCCTTGGAGATGTCACGGGTGCCGAGGTTGGTCGTCATGATGATGACCGTGTTCTTGAAGTCCACGACCCGGCCCTGGGAGTCGGTCAGACGACCGTCCTCCAGGATCTGCAGCAGCGAGTTGAAGATGTCCGGGTGGGCCTTCTCGACCTCGTCGAAGAGGACCACCGAGAACGGCTTGCGCCGCACCTTCTCCGTCAGCTGGCCGCCCTCTTCGTAGCCCACGTAACCGGGGGGCGAACCGAAGAGCCGCGAGACCGTGTGCTTCTCGCTGAACTCCGACATGTCGAGGGAGATCAGCGCGTCCTCGTCACCGAAGAGGAACTCCGCGAGCGCCTTGGACAGCTCGGTCTTACCGACACCGGACGGGCCGGCGAAGATGAACGAGCCACCGGGACGCTTCGGGTCCTTCAGACCGGCACGCGTACGACGGATCGCCTTCGAGAGCGCCTTGACGGCGTCCTTCTGGCCGATGACCCGCTTGTGGAGTTCGTCCTCCATGCGCAGCAGACGCGAGGACTCCTCCTCGGTCAGCTTGAAGACCGGGATGCCGGTGGCGGTCGCGAGGACCTCGGCGATCAGCTCGCCGTCGACCTCGGCGACGACGTCCATGTCGCCGGCCTTCCACTCCTTCTCCCGCTTGGCCTTGGCGGCCAGGAGCTGCTTCTCCTTGTCGCGGAGGGAGGCGGCCTTCTCGAAGTCCTGCGAGTCGATCGCGGACTCCTTGTCGCGGCGCACGCCCGCGATCTTCTCGTCGAACTCGCGCAGGTCCGGCGGCGCGGTCATCCGGCGGATGCGCATCCGGGAGCCGGCCTCGTCGATCAGGTCGATCGCCTTGTCCGGCAGGAAGCGGTCCGAGATGTACCGGTCGGCCAGGGTGGCGGCCTGGACCAGCGCCTCGTCCGTGATGGAGACACGGTGGTGGGCCTCGTACCGGTCACGCAGACCCTTGAGGATCTCGATCGTGTGCGGCAGCGAGGGCTCGGCGACCTGGATGGGCTGGAAGCGGCGCTCAAGGGCCGCGTCCTTCTCCAGGTGCTTGCGGTACTCGTCGAGCGTGGTGGCGCCGATGGTCTGCAGCTCACCGCGAGCCAGCATCGGCTTCAGGATCGAAGCCGCGTCGATGGCGCCCTCGGCGTCGACGGACGGGCGGGTGCCCGGCACCTACCAGCCCACCTTCCTCTACGAGTCCCTGTGGTGCGTCGGCGTCGCCTTCCTGGTCATCTGGGCCGA
>NZ_JBSFLV010000128.1:0-25968 GCF_053599215.1 Streptomyces sp. NPDC001002
GACAAGACCGTCCTCGACGGCATCGACCTGACCGTGCCGGCCGGCACGATCTTCTCCCTCCTCGGGCCGAACGGCGCGGGCAAGACGACCGTGGTCAACATCCTGTCCACGCTGATCTCCGCGGACGGCGGTGTGGCGCGGATCGACGGCCACGACATCACCGGCGCGGCCCAGGCCGTGCGGGGTGCGATCGGGGTCACCGGGCAGTTCTCCGCGGTGGACGGGCTGATCACCGGCGAGGAGAACATGCTCCTGATGGCCGACCTGCACCACCTGTCCAAGGCCGAGGGCCGGCGCGTCACCGCCCAACTCCTGGAGCGCTTCGACCTGGTGGAGGCGGCCAAGAAGCCCGCCTCGACCTACTCCGGCGGGATGAAGCGGCGCCTGGACATCGCCATGACCCTGGTCGGCAGCCCGCGGATCATCTTCCTCGACGAGCCCACCACCGGCCTCGACCCCCGCTCCCGGCACACCATGTGGCAGATCATCCGCGAGCTGGTCTCCGGCGGCACGACTGTCTTCCTCACCACCCAGTACCTGGAGGAGGCCGACCAACTCGCCGACCGCATCGCCGTGCTGAACAACGGCAAGCTGGTCGCCGAGGGCAGCGCGGCCGAGCTCAAGCGGCTGGTGCCCGGCGGCCATGTGCGGCTGCGGTTCGCCGACCCGGTGGCCTACGAGCGGGCCGCGACCGCCCTGCGCGAGACCACCCGCGACGACGAGGCGCTCACCCTGCAGATCCCCAGCGACGGCAGCCAGCGCGAACTGCGCGCCGTCCTGGACTGGCTGGACGCGGCCGGCATCGAGGCCGACGAACTCTCCGTACACACCCCCGACCTGGACGACGTGTTCTTCGCCCTCACCGGCAACCCCGTCAGCGCGTCCAGCGACACCACCGCGTCCCCCGACTCCGCCACCGCCAAGGAGACCGTCCGATGAGTACCGCGACCTACGCCTTCCGCGACAACATGACCATGCTGCGGCGCAACCTCCTGCACGCCCGCCGCTACCCCTCGCTCACCCTCAACCTCCTGCTCACCCCCGTCATCCTCCTGCTGCTGTTCGTCTACGTCTTCGGCAACGTGATGAGCGCCGGCATCACCGGCGGCCCAGCCGACCGCTCCGAGTACATCGCCTACCTCGTGCCCGGCATCCTCTTCCTCACCGTCGCCATGACCTCGCTGGGCACCGCGGTCGCCGTGTGCACTGACATGACCGAGGGCATCATGGCCCGCTTCCGCACCATGGCGATCTCCCGCGCCTCCGTGCTGATCGGACACGTCATCGGCAGTGTCATCCAGACCATGATGGCGCTGGTGCTCGTCCTGGGGATCGGTCTGGCCATCGGCTTCCGGCCCGATGCCTCACCCGTGGAGTGGATCGCGGCGGCCGGTCTGATGGCCCTGGTCGCCCTCGCCCTGACCTGGCTCGCCGTCGGCATCGGACTCATCAGCCCCAACCCCGAGGGCGCCAGCAACATCGGCACCCCCCTGATCATGCTGCCCTTCCTGTCCAGCGCCTTCGTCCCCGTCGACGCCATGCCCGGCTGGTTCCGCTGGTTCGCCGAGTACCAGCCCTTCTCACCCGCCATCGAGACCCTCCGCGGCCTCCTCCTCGGCACCGAGAGCGGCACCAAGAACGCGCTGCTGGCTGTCGGCTGGTGCCTGGCCATGACCGCGATCGGCTACTTCTGGTCCAAGGCCAAGTTCAACCGCGAGCCCCGGCACTGAGCTCGTGCAGTGCGGCGGCCCGCAGCTCCTCCCGGTCCAGGGTGGCGTACGTCGACCTCGCGTCGTCGTAGGCCGCCCTGTCGGCGTTCTCGGCCGCCTGCCGGGACCGGGTCGAGGACAGGGTGGGGAACTCCCGTACCGCCGGCATCCGTTCGGCCAGCGCCATCAGCCGTACGGCCGCCGGGTCGCCCTCGGCCAGCGCGGTGAAGCCGAGCGCGGTCAACATCGAGCCGTGGACCTGATGTTCAAGAGGGGAGCCGCTCTCCGCGGGGTCGGCGGAACCGGCGGAACCGGAGCCGGAGGAACCGGACAGCATCGCGAGCAGCCGCTCCCGCAACTGCCGTGCCAGCGCGGCCACCGGCTCCGGCCGGCCCTGCTGCGCGTGCGCGGCCACCGTGGCCGACTGCACCATCAGCACCCACGGGTCCACGAACGGATCGCCGTCGCGCAGGGCGAGCACCGCGCTGTCCTCCCGGATCCGCTCCACGGCCCGGCGCCACAGCCCGAGCCCGACCTCGGTCAGCCCGCGGGTCAGCGCGATCTCCGCGCGGGCGGCCAGATCGGGGGCGTAGAGCCGGACGGACTCCGGCTGCTGGTCGAGCGTCGCGAGCCCGAGCCAGTACTCCGCCTCGTCGACCTCCCCGCGCTGCAGACAGGCCAGCACCAGGCCCCAGCGGACGCCGATCGAGTCCGGCCAGCCGTCGAACTCCTCCAACGTGCGCAGCGCGGCCCGCAGATGGTCGTACGCCTCCGCGCCCCGCTCGGCCTGCATGCACAGTTCGCTGATCCGACCGTGGCTGAGCAGCCGCATGGCCGGATTGGCCAACTCGCCCAAGGTGTCGGGCATATGGCGGGCGCACTCCAGCGCGCGCTCGGTCTGGTGCTCGGCCTCCCAGGCGTAACTGAGGACGCCCCAGGCCATGCCCGACAGCAGGGGCGCGTCGGACGCGCAGAGTTCCTGGAGGCGTTCGTACTCGGGCGGGCGCATGTCCGGGGTGGCGGTCAGCACCACGGCCATCGCGCGCACGACCGTGTCCGGCGGGGCGGGCGGCAGCCGGCGCACGGTGGCGAGCTGCCGTACGGCGTGCGGGCCCAGGCCCATGAAGAGGGCGCCCGCGCACATGGTGGCGGCGGTGCGGGCGGTCTCCACGTCCGCGGGGCTGTCGGGTCCGGGGCGGAAGTGGGACAGCGGTCCGCCGGTCTCGGCGCACAGGGTGATGACCCGGGCGAAGCTGGAGTCGGTGACCCACAGGGAGGCCAGTACGGCGGTGACCGCGGCGGTGGCGGGTCCGTCGGCGCGGGCCAGCGCGTGGCGCAGGGCCAGGACGAGGTTGTCGCGTTCGGCGCGGATGCGGTGCCAGGCGGGCAACGGGTCGGGGGCGAACAGGGCATCGTGGTGGGCCCGCCCGAAGTCCCGCGCCCAGCGCAGGAACCGGTCGGTGACCACGTCCTCCTCGCCGGCCTCGGTGCGCCGGGCGGAGCTGAACTCCCGTAGCGTCTCCAGGAGATGGAAGCGGACGCCGGCGGGGCTGTCGCCCACCTTGAGCAGGGACTGGCCGGCCAGCTGCTCCAGCAGGGTCAGCGCGTCGTCGCTCTCGCCGAGCACGTACTCCGCGGCCTCCTCGGAGAAGCCGCCGGGGAACACCGACAGGGCGCGCAGCGCGGCCCGGCCCTCGGGCTCCAGCAGGTTCCAGCTCCAGTCGACCACGGCGCGCAGGGTGCGGTGCCGCTCGGGCGCGTCCCGGGCGCCGCCGCGCAGCAGCGCGAAGCGGTCCCGCAGCCGGCGCGAGATGTCGGCCACGGACAGCACCCGTACGCGGGCCGCGGCGAGTTCGACGGCGAGCGGCAGACCGTCCAGATGCCGGCAGATCTCGGCGACCCGCTCGGGGTCCAGCTCCACACCGGGCCGCGCGGCCCGCGCCCGCTGCTCGAACAGCTCGACCGAGGTGGTGAGCGACAGCTCGGGCAGCGCGTACACGGACTCCGAACTCAGGCCCAGCGGCGCCCTGCTGGTGGCCAGGATCCGCAACTCCTTGGACCGCGACACGAGTTCCTGTACGAGGTCGGCGGCGCCGTCGACGACGTGCTCGCAGTTGTCCAGCACCAGCAGGGCCGGGCCGGTGCCGAGCGCGGCGACGATACCGCTCACCATGTCCCCGCCCCCGGCGAACCGCCCGCCCTCGCCGGCGCCGACGGCCGAGGCGACCTCGTCGGCCACGTCGGCGTCGGAGGTGACACCGGCCAACGGCACGAAGTGCACGACGGGTTGGGCGGCGGCCCGGCTCACCGCGTGCGAGAGCCGGGTCTTGCCCAGCCCGCCCGGTCCCATGACGGTGACCACCCGGGCCTCCCGCAGCAGCGCGCCGACGGCGGCGATGTCGGCGTCCCGGCCGAGCAGCGGGTTCGGCTCGTGCGGGACGTCGTGCCGGACGGCCGGCGCGTCCGCGTTGAGCAACTCCTGGTACACGGACCGCAGTCCGGGCCCGGGGTCGGTCCCCAGCTCCTCCCGCAGCTCGCGCCGATAAGTGTCGTACCGCCCGAGCGCCGCGGCCCGTCCGACGGTCACCGCCTCGCAGCGCAGCAACTCGGCGAGCACCTCCTCGTCCCGGGGCGTCTCGATCGCCAACTCCCCGAGCGGGCCGACCGCTTCCTCCGGCCGCCCCAGCCGCGCGAGCGCCAGCGCCCGGGACCGCACCAGGGCACGGAAGGTCCGCACCCGGGCGAGGCGCAGCGCGACGACCGGATCGTGCAGATCCTCCCCGGCCCCGGCGCCCACGCTCCCGTCCCACAGCGCAAGACCCGCCTCGGCCTGCGCCAACGCCCCCGCGTGATCCCCGCCCCGCGCCCGCTCGGCACTCCCCGCCTCGAACAGCAACAGCGCGGAACTGTCGACCTGTTCGGCCGCCAGCCCGAGCCGGTACCCGGTGGGCGTACTCAGCACGACATCGGCCCCCAACTGCCCCCGCACCCGGGACACCAGCACCTGCACGGCCTTCCCCGGCCGCTCCGGCACCCCGTCGTCCCCCCACAGCCCCTCGGCCAGCCGCCCGGTGCTGCACCCGCCCCGCAGATCCTCCGCCAGCAACGCCAACAGCCCGCGCAGCCGGGGCGCGGTGATCTCCCGGCCGCGGAAGGCGACACGGGACAGCAGGGCCAGGTCGGTGGTCATGCGTGCAGGTTATCCACAGGGGGTCGGACGGCGCCCGCACGCGGACGCCCCCAGGTCGGGCCGGACCCGCGGCCGGTTCATCCCAGCAGTTCGTGCATCGCAACGGCGAAGTTGAACACCGCCGGCAGCACGAAGACACCCCCCACGCCGATCAGGGCGCACCCGTAGGTCCGGTAGCCGCGGCTCGGTTCCGGCGGCGGGATCAGCCGGTCGGTGGTGCGCATCGTCTCGCTCGGAGCGATCAGGCTCCGACCGGAGCTGCGCTGCTTGCGCCCCAGCCAGATGAAGACGGTCGCGGCCGCCGCGGTGAAGGCGGCCAGCCGAAGATGCTCGCCCGGCGAGTCGGCGCCCGCGAGCGTCATGGCCAGGTACATCACGACAACTCCCCCAAGATCAGTGTCCGTGGATCTCCTCACGGCGGACACGACCATGTCAAGCAGGCGCCGGATCCGGGAATCGTCGGCTCAGCGTGCCATCTCGAAGGTGGCTGCGTCCGGGACGTACAGCGTGTTCCCGTCCTTGGCCGTGAGCAGCGCGGAGACGTTCCAGGTGCCCTTGGCGGCCTCGGCGGCCTCCTTCTCGGTGACCTTGAAGGTGTAGGTGCAGCGGGAGGTCTCGTCCGAGGTGCGGACGCAGTTCGCGGCGTCCACGTACCGCAGGTCCCCCTCGTTCGGGGCCAGCTCCGAACTCGCGGGCCAGGCCACGACGTTGAGGCCGCGGATGCCGGAGTCGTCGCTGACCTCGGCGGTGTAGGTGAAGGTACCGGCGCGGGTGCCGGTCGGGGGGACGTAGCGGGCGGAGCCGTCGGTCAGGGTCGGATCGGTGGCGGCGGAGGCCATGGCGATGCCACCGGCGGTGATGCCGCCGACGGCGACGACGGCGAGGAGCGAGGAGACGAGAGCGCGCTTGGACATGGGAGATCCCCCTGTGGGTTCGGGTGGGTGAGGCGGAAGCGCTGGTCCGGCGCTTCCTCGATGTGATCGAGACTAGGTCCGGGCACCCGGCGCGGTCCTCGGGCGGAGGGACGATCGCCATGTGGAACCGGAGATAGAGACGGCCCACCGGTCGTCCACCCGGGGGCGGCCGGGACCGCTCGCGCCCCGCGTCTGCAACCCAGGTAAGAGACGCGAATCCCCCTTCAGCCTGAGCCGGGCCCCGCGGCCCCGCCCATAGCCTTGAACCGTCATGAATCGAACCGATGACCGGTTGCTCCCGGTCCTGCTGATCTGCGCCCAGGCCGCCGTCTGGCCCGGAGCCGCGCTCGCGCGGGGGACCGTCCCGGACGGGTCCGCCCTGCTGGTGGCCGTCCTGGTCGCCGGCCCGGTGACGGCCGCGCTCGCGCTGCGCCGCACCTATCCGGTGGTCGCCCTCATGGTGGTCACGGTCGCCTGCGCCCTCGGCGCCGGTCCGCTGCCCACGGGCGGTACGGCGGTCCTGGGCACGGCGGGCGTCGCGCTGGCCCTGTTCACGGTGGCGACCGAGCGCGACACCTTCACCGCCGTGCTGTGCGTGGTGACCCTCGCGGCCTGGCAGCTCGCCCAGGGCATCACCCTGAACGGCCTCAGCGACCGCGACGGACTCGACCTCGTCCTGACGGCGGTGCTGTACGCCGCCGCGTGCGGCACGGGCCTGTTCGTACGCCGCCGGCGGCACGCGCGACAGGCGGCCGAGCACCTGCTGAAGCGGGCCGAGGCCGAGCGGCACCGGCTCCCGGCGGTCGAACGGCGCCGGATGGAACGGGAGTTGCACGATGTCAGCGCCCACCATCTGACCGCCGTGGTGGTCACGGTGGGCGCGGCCTCCGGACTGCGCGAGCGGCGCCCCGAACTGGCCGACGAAGCCCTGGAGTTCGCGGTCGAGACCGGCCGTGAGGTCACCCGGGCGCTCGGTTCGGTACGGGCCCCGGCCCCCTCCCGCGAGGAACTCCCCTCCCCGGAGGAGCGGTTGAAGGCCCTGGTGGCCGGCTTCCGCCGCCTCGACCAGCCCGTCGACTTCGAGATCGACCCCCTCCCCGACGGCGCCCTCGCGGACGCGGCCTACGGCATCGTCCGCGAGGCCCTCACCAACGTGGCCCGGCACGCGCCCGGCGCCCGCACGACCGTGCTCTGCCGCTACGGCGACACCCGCACCGACGTCGTCGTCACCAGCGCCCCACCCCCGACCGGCGTCGTGGCCCACGGCGCGGGCCTGGGCGGCGGCCGAGGCACCGGCTTCCTCCGCTCCCGAGCCCGGGAGGCGGGCGGCACCCTGACCACCGGCCCGACTCCGGAGGGCGGTTGGGAGGTACGCGCGACCCTGCCCGGCCGCACCGCGGCCCCGGTGGAGGACGCGCTCCCGCGCAACTACCGCGCGGCACAAGTGGTAGCCGCGATCGGCCTGTTCGCCCAGCCCCTGCTCGGAATACTGGTGATCCGCGACGGATCGGCATCGACCAACTCCCACGTCTCGGCAGGCGTCCTCTTCGCACTGCTGGCAGCGGCCCAGGCGGTGGCGTTGCTGTGGCTGGGGCGCGCTCCGCGGGTGGCGCGCGGTGTCCTGTTGGGCATGGCGCTGTTGTGGCCGATGGCGATGGCGGTGGGCGACTACACGGGCCCGGTACTGCTGCCACCGATGCTGGCCATGATTCCAACATGCGTGGCGGTGGAGGCTCCTAAGGGGCGCGGGGCTGTATCGATTAGCGGCTCCGCCGCGGGGCGCGACCAGCCCCCACCGGCGCGCACATACGCACTACCCCAAGTCCCTATCTCTGTATTTCTCATTGCAGCCACAGTCGTCCACACCACCGCCCTCACCACCGCCGTCCTCCACCGCGGCACAACCCTCCCCACCTGGCTGGTAGCCACAGCAGCAACTACCGTTGTCGCTTTGATAGTTGGCGCGGCCCACTACGTCGGAGCCGTGCGTCGGAATCGCGACAGGACAGCTCAGGCAACGCAGACCAAGAACCTCGCCACCTGGACAGAGGCCGCCGTAAAAGACGCCTGGGCCGAGCGCCAGCGCATCGCAACCGGCCTGGAAACCACCGTGCTGGCCCGCACCGCCGACATGATCGCCGAGGCACACGCAGGCCGCCTGGACGCGACAGCGACCCGCGCCCGAGAGGCACTCGCCGCCATGCGTGCCCTGCTCGACACCGTCCGGGACGGCGAGACCGGCGGAACCGATCTGCGCCCGCAGCCCACCCTCCAGGCCCTCGACCTGCTCGCCCAGCAGTGCCGGGCCACCGGCCGCGACGTGGAGATCCGGCTCACCGACCGCGTGCCGGACCGCCTCCCCACCGAGGTCGACCTCGCCGCCTACCACGCCGCCGAGACCCTGCTGGCGACCGGCGACGACGAGCCCGCCGTACTCGAACTGGACGCGGCCGACGGTACGTTGACGATCACGGCCACCGGGGTCCCGGGCGCCGCCGGCACCGCCGTACGGGAACGGCTGACGGCCCGGATCGCGCCGCTCGGCGGCACACTGACCGCCGGCCCGCCGGGCACGCTCGGTCTGCGGCTGCCGCTCGCGCAGGCCGACGAGGAGGGGGAACGATGAGCCTCAAGGTGCTGGTCGTCGACGACCAGGGCATCGTCCGGGCGGGGTTCGCCGCGGTGATCGACGCGGAGGACGACATGACGGTCGTCGGTGAGGCCGCCGACGGTGTCGCCGCGGTCCGGCTCGCCGAGCAACTGGCCCCCGACGTCGTCGTCATGGACGTACGCATGCCCGAACTGGACGGTATCGCCGCGACCCGGATCATCACCGGGCGCGAGAACGCGCCCCGCGTCCTGGTGTTGACCACCTTCGACCTCGACGCGTACGTCTTCGACGCGCTGCGCGCCGGTGCCTCCGGGTTCCTCCTCAAGGACGTGCACGCCTCCGAACTCCTGCACGGCATCCGGGTGGTGGCCACCGGCGAGAGCGTGCTCGCGCCCTCGGCGACCCGTCGCCTCATCGGCCACTACGCGTCGGGCCCGGTGACCGGCGCACGGCCCGGCAGCGGTCCACGTGAGCTGGACACCCTCACCGGCAGCCAGCGCAACGTCCTCGCCCTGCTCGCGACCGGCCTCAACAACGCGGAGATCGCCGAGCAACTGGGCATCACCGTAGGCACGGTGAAGTCGCACGTGAACGCGTTGCTGCGCAAGCTCGGCCTGCGCGACCGGGTCCAGGCGACGATCCTCGCCTACGACCTCGGCCTCACCCGCCCGAACCCGCCCGGCCCTCACCTCTGACGGCCCCGAGCTCAAGGAGACCCCTGTGACCGGCACCGGTACCGGCCGATCCGGCCTGTCCTCGTCCCCTTCCCCCTCCCCGCCCCCGTCCCTGCTCCGGCGGCTGCGCCACTACCTCACCGACATCGTCGCCCTCGCCTACCTCGCCGTCTGTGCCGGTCTGCTCGGGTGGCTGCTGTTCCTGTTCCTCGACCCCGACGCGGACATCGGCTTCGCGCCCGTGGTCCCGACCTTCGCCACCGCCCCGGCCGGCTTCGTGTGGTTCTTCCTGCCCGACAGCTCCGTCCTGCTCTTCGTCTCCCTCGCGTTCGGGGCCCTGGTCAACGCCACGGTCATCGGCTGGTGTTCGCGTACGCTGCGGCGCCGCTGAATTTCCGCCCCCGTTTCTCCTCGCCCTGTAATAACCCGGCCGCCCCACCCATTCCTCGGTGACAGAGCCGACACGAAGGGACGGCGCGTGACTGAAGCCCAACGCTTCCGGGATGTCTACGAGGAGTGTTATCCGCGCGTACTCGCCTATGCCACGAGCCAGGTGGGACGGCAGGTCGGGGAGGACATCACCAGCGAGACCTTCACCGTGGCGTGGAGACGGATGCGGGACGTGCCGCAGCCGGAACTGCCGTGGCTGCTCGGCGTGGCTCGCAACCTGGTGCGGGAGCTGCGGCGCCGGGACAGCCACCAGTACGCCCTGGCCGCGCGGGAGGCCCAGCGCATCGGCAGTGGCGGCGGGGCCGAGGCGGCCGACGTGGCGACGGGCGTGATCGACCGGCAGGCCGCGTTGCAGGCACTGGCGAGTCTGTCCGAGGCCGACCGCGAACTGCTGACGCTGATCGCCTGGCACGGACTGAGCCCGAAGGACGCCGCGCGTGTCCTGGGCTGCGCCACCGCCACCCTGACCGTCCGGCTGCACCGCGCCCGCCGTCGGCTGGAGCGGGCGATGGACGCCCTGCCCGTTCCGCCCGCCCCGGCCGCGCGCCGCACCGACCCCGAAGGAGTACTCGCATGAGGAACACGAAGGAACGCTCCGCGCGGCGGCGCGACGTCATGAAGACGCTCGCGGACGCCCGCCCCGACGAACTGGACCCGGTGCTGCTGGCCGGCTCCCGGCGCCAGCGCGAGGACCTGGCCCGCATCACGGCCGAGGCCCGCGAGGAGACCTCGGGGCCGCGCCCCCTGGCCTGGCTGCGTCCCAGGCTGCTGCCGCTCGGTGCGGTCGCGACCGTCGCCGCGTCGGCGATCGTGGTCGCCGGCCTCGTACAGACGCAGTCGGACGGAACCACCAGCGAGCAAGCCGGCACGCGGTCGCCGGCCACGAGTGCCTCGGCGGCGGTGAACGGCCGTATGGAGCTGCTCGGTGTCGCGAAGGCGGCGGCGAGTCCGGCCGCCGAGGGCACGTACTGGCAGGTCAGTACCCAGACGGTGAACGTGGACGTGGTCGGGGAGAAGGGGCGGCGCTATGCCCTGCTCAGCACCGCGGGCGGCGAATGGTCGGTCGGGGTCCGTCCCGGGACCGAGAGCCTGATGCTGTCCGGGCTCGACGCCACGACCGAGCCGCGCACGCCGGCGGACAAGAAGGCCTGGACCGCGGCGGGTTCACCCCGTCAGGTGGAGGGCCCGGCGGGCACCGACGGGCGGATGCGGCTCGGCTACACGATCGGGACGAGTACGCCGACCGTCCTGCACACCAACGCGGACGACAAGATCTACGCGCTCGGTCCGGAGAACATCACCTACCAGGACCTGCGCCAACTCCCGACGGACGCCGACAAGTTGAGCGGTGAACTGGAGCGGTTGTACGAACAGGAGGGGGGCGTGGAGACCAGCGCGGGGCGCACCGCCTGGATGCTGCGCCACACGGCCGACCTCATCACGATGCCGGTCGCGCCGGCGACCCGGGCCGCCGCGTACCGCGTGCTGGCGGAGCTGCCGGGTATCGGTGTGCAGCCCTCCGCCACGGACCCGCTGGGCCGCAAGGGGATGGCCGTCACCCTGCCCGTCGACGCGGAGACCGTGCTGGGCGGGGTCGAGCAGCGCCTGGTGGTGAATCCGTCCACCGGCGCCCTGCTCTCCGAGGAGACCGTCCTGACCGCTCCCTCGGCCGTCGCCCGCGAGGCGGGACTGACCGCCGGTACGACGGTGAATTACGAGGCGACCACGCGGATGGGGTGGTCGGAGCGGCAGATCACGGTGCCGGAGAACGCGAAGTACTGAAGAGCCTCGGGGTCAGCCGGCCCTGCGTCGGGAGGAGCCGTTGCCCCGGTTGTTGTTGCCCCGGCCCGAACCCGTGCCCCTGCTCGTGACGATCGCGACGGGTACGACTGGTACGTCGACGTCGTCGTCGAGCAGGGCGGTCTCGTCCTCTTCGAAGTCCGATGCGAAGTCCGGAGCCTGGAAGGGGTTGGTCACCGGAGTGGGCGAGCCCGCGACGGCACGGTCGTGCGCCCCCTCGGGGGCGGAGAACAGCGAGGTTTCGATGAGAGTGCTTCCAATCGTTACAGGGAGATGAGCAGGCCGGCCGTGCCCGACCGGGCACGGCGGTCCTACAGCTTGCTCATCTTGGAGTACGGACTGAGGATCCGGTGCTGAACGGATCCGAAGTCCACCAGCGTCGCGATACCTTCTTCGACGCCGATCACCCGGCCAAGACCGTACATGTCGTGTGTGACCCGGTCGCCCACGGCGAAATGCTTGGGAGCTGCCGTGACCGGGGCCTTGAAGGGGCTGGTAGGCAAATAGCGCTTCGGTGCAGCTGGCTTTGTCATTGTCACCAGTATGCGCCCGCGGGCACCTCTTCGGTGCGGTCGGCGGACTTCGTTGCGGCGCTGGAATGTATGACGGACCGTGTTCGCGGGAACGCGTGCGCGGTACGCACGGTCACGTCCGCACCGCCCTTCACCCGCCGCATCAACACAGAGTGACGAGAACGTCCAGGTTCGGCTGTGCGGGTTCTGCGCTCTTCCCAGTGAAGTTCTGTGAACAGGGTCACTGCTGTGTGCACGCTGAGTACACTCCGTGACCGTCGGCGGGGCCGCGCGGGCGGGTGGGGTGGGCGAGGAGTGGGGCAGTGCTGGTGACGCCAGAGGCGGGCGATCGGGTCGCCGGCCGGTATCTGTTGCAGGAGTCCATCGGCAGCGGCGGCATGGGTGTCGTGTGGCGGGCCTGGGACGAGCGGCTGCAGCGCCGGGTCGCGGTCAAGTGCGCACGGCTCGACGACGACCGGGCCACCCGCCGGCTGATGGGCGAGGCACGCAACGCGGGCCGGCTGCACCACCCGAACATCGTGGGCGTCTTCGACTACATAGACGAGGGCGTCACCTGCTGGATCATCATGGAGTACGTCCCCTCGCGCAGCCTCGCCCAGATCATGGCCGAGCGCGGCCCGCTGCCGCCCGAGGAGGCCGGTTCGATCGGCTGCCAGATCGCCGACGCGCTGGTGAAGTCGCACAACGAGGGCGTGGTGCACGGCGATGTCACGCCGGAGAACATCCTCGTCACCGACGAAGGCGTCGCGCGGCTCACGGACTTCGGGATCTCCCGGGCCCTGTGGAGCGAGGTCACGCACAGCGGCACGTACGGCGCGACGGGCGGTGTGCGCGGCAAACCTCGTTATCTGGCACCCGAGTTGGCCAAGGGGCTGCCCATGGGAGAGAAGGCGGACGTGTTCTCCCTGGGCGCCTCCCTGTTCGCGGCGGTCGAGGGCCGGTCCCCGTACGGGGATGCCGAGCACCTCATGACGTATCTGGCCCGGGCCGTGGAGGGCCACATCGAACCCGTGCGCCGGGCGGGCCCGTTGACCGAGCCGCTGGCCGCGCTGCTGGAGGTGGACCCCCGCCGCCGCCCCGACGCGGCCACGGCCCGCAGGCTCCTGACGCAGGCGGCCCCGCCGCCCCCGCACCTCCAGGCCCGTCTGCACGACCGCTCCACCCGCACCCTGGACCTCTCGGCGTTGACTTTGCGCCTGCCGCGTCCGGTACGCCGTCGTCGGCGCCCCCTGGCGATCAGCGCGGGCGCCCTGGTCACCGCCGGGGCGATCACGGCCGGGCTCGTCCTGTTCGGCCCCTGGGACTCCCACGGCGGCGGCGACCGGGCCGCCGGTGCCGACGCGAAACCCCCGTCCTCGTCGGCGACTTCGGCCGCGGGGCCCGCGGGCACCATCGGCGACGACCGCACGGCGGACCCCTGCGCGCTGCTCGACGCGGCCTCGCTGAGCCGGTTCGGGGACACCGAACTCGACCCGGACTACGGCGAGATCGACCGCTGCGACGTCCTGGTGGAGAACAGCAGCGGTGACGACACCGCTGACCTCCAGGTCAACCTCGACGCCGACCGGGACGAGTACGACGGGGTCCAGGCCACCCGGGTCGTCGACGGCCTCACGGTCGTCACCCTCAAGCGGGACGGGGACGTCTGCGAACGGGCCGTGCAGACCGCCGACAGCCAGCAGATCCGGGTCATCGGCAAGCGGCTCGCCTCCTCGTCCCCCGACCCGTGCGCCCTCGCGGACGCCGCCACCGACCACGTCGTCGGCGTCCTGGCCGACGGCCCGGTCCCGCGCCGGTCGTCACCTCCGGCGGCCGACTCGCTGGCCCGGGTGGACGCCTGCGCCTTGCTCGACGCCACCGCCCTCAAGCGCGTGCCCGGGGTCGAGGCGGACAACGACGACCGCGGCTTCGGCGGCTGGGACTGCGACTGGTCCAGCGACGACGGCGAGCGCGAGGTGCAGATCCAGTACAGCCGCGACAACTCCCTGACGGACGACGGGAAGCCGGTGGATGTGGCCGGCACGAAGAGCTACTACGTGGTCGACGAGGCCGAGGACGACAGCTGCACCGTACGGACCCCGCACCGCACGTACACGAACTCCGTCGGCGACGAGACGATCGAGCTGTTCCAGCTCACGGTGTACGCGCCGGAGCCGAGCGGGCAACTGTGCGACAGCGCCGCGGAGTTGGCGGGCGTGGTGGTGCGGAACCTCGCGAAGCGGCTGCCGCAGTGACGACCGCGGACCCGTCGGCTCAGGGTGGCCGTCCGCTCCCCGCGAGCCACGGCAGTCTCGCCCGGGGCGCGTCCGCGCCGCTGCCGGGCACCGTCTTCGCGCTCGCGCTGACCGGCGGCATGACGCTGGGCCCCGGCGAGGGGCGGGAGGTCCTGTTCGGGCGCAACCGGCCCGAGGTGCACGTCTGCCTCGGGGAGGACGACCCCCAGGTGAGCCGCCACCAGGGCACGCTGACCCATCGCGGCGGCCGCTGGTGGGTGAGCAACTCGGGTCGGCTGCCGATCCGTTGCGCCGGCGCCCGGCTGCTGTTCCGGGACGAGGAGCCGCTGCCGCTCGACCTCGGCTACACCCCGCTGTTCGTCGGCGGTTCCCGCGGACGCGAGCACCTGCTGGAGGTCTACGTCACCGGCCCGGAGGGCGAACGGCCCCAGCCGCGGCACGGGGACGTCACCCGCCCGCCCCGCATCTGGGTCCTCACCGAGCAGGAGAAGCTCGCCCTGGTCGTCCTGGGCCGGCGCTACCTGCTGCACGAACCGCGGCCGCAGCCGCTGACATGGCGTCAGACGGCCGCCGAACTGGCCGAGTTGCAGCCGGCCGCCGGCTGGACGGACAAGCGCGTCGAGCACCTGGTCAACGGCGTCCGCACCCGACTGTCCCGGGACGGGGTGCCCTGGCTGACCCGCGAGGAACTCGGCGAGCCCGTCGGCAACGCGCTCAACGACCATCTGATCCGGGCCCTGTTGACCTCGACGACGCTGGTCCCGCTGGACCTGGGACTGATCGACGCGGCCTGACCCCGGCCCCGAACCCGACCGGGGTGTCGATCTTCTGTAACAGAAACCGACGGTTCACCTCGACTGTGCAACAGGGGCGGGCGCCGGTGAACCGCCTTGCCGCGTACGGCATTTCACAGGGTGAGCTCCACGACGACCCCACGCCGAAAGGGCACCCCGACATGTCTCTCAGCCGCACTCGCACCCGCACCCTCGCCGCCGTCGGCCTGCTGGCCGCCGCCGGTCTGTTCCTCACCGCGTGCGACTCCGGCTCCCCGGCCGCGGAGTCAAGCCCGAGTGCCGTCTCCAGCTCGTCCGGCCCCGCCGAGGACCCGTCCTCCAGCCCCACCGAAGACCCCTCCGCGGGCTCCACCCCGGTCCCTTCCTCCGTGCCCTCCTCCGCCCCTACCTCCGCCCCGTCCTCCACCTCCGCCCCCTCCGCCGGTACGGGCGCCAGTTCCGGCAACCGTGTCGACGGCACGGTTACCGGCAGGCTGACCTTCCTGGCGCCGGGCAAGCTGGAGGTGGACGGCCGTCCCTTCTACGTCGCCACGGACACGGACATCCGGGGCGGCGACATCTGCGGCGACCCCGAGAGCCAGTCGGCCGAGAAGTGCACCGCCGACGAACTGGACGCGGTGGCCAAGGACGGCAACCTGACCGTCGAGGTCGCGATCAAGAAGGGCATCGCCTCGCGGGTCACCCAGGTGTAGCCCACCCGGATGCGGGTCACCTGGGCGCAGGTCGACCAGCCGTCGCCACGCGTCCCAACAGGTCGGCGACGGACTCCGGTTCGGTGATCATCAGGTCGTGGCCGGTGTCGATGTCCCAGAGGCGGCCGGCCGCCCGGGCGGGTTCCAGGTCGGCCGGGGCGCGGAAGGGCAGGGTCGCCGTGCAGACGATCTGGGACTGCGGGAGGGTGCGCAGCCGCGCCTCGTGCGTCAGGCGCAGCGGCTGGGCGAAGCACTTCCAGGGGTGCGGGGTGATCTTCGGCGCCAGCCAGGCGATGTCGTCCGGATCGGTCAGGCCGAAGTGCGGCATGGGCCCCTCGCCGGGGAAGTTCACCAGCTCCACGCCGTCGACGATCCGGGCCGAGGCCCGCGAGGCCGCCATCAGCTCCGGTGCGAGATCGGCGAGGGACTGGCCGTTCGCGGGAGTGGCGGCGTCCAGGTAGACGAGGTGGCCGACGCGGTCGAGGGCGCGGTCGGCGACGCCGGTGATGACCATCCCGCCGTAGCTGTGGCCCACCAGGATCACCTCGTGCAGGTCCTCGTAGCGCAGGAGCTGGACGACGTCCGTGATGTGGGTGTCGAGGTCGACGCCGGGGCCGAGCAGATGCGCCCGCTCGCCCAGGCCGGTCAGGGTCGGGGCGTACACGTCGTGCCCCGCCGAGCGCAGGAGCCGGGCCACGCGCTGGTAGCACCACCCGCCGTGTCCGCCGCCGTGCACGAGAACGTACGTGGCCATGAGGAGCCTCCTGTCCGACGCACCTTGTCCGACGCATGTCGGTTATCCATCAGGTGTGGGAGAGAATAGTGTGGTCCCATGCCGGCGCAACCCCTGGACCGACGTGTTCTCCGCTCCCGAGCCGCCCTCGAAGCCGCCCTGCGCGAACTGGTCGCCGAGCGTGATCTGAGCCAGGTCTCGGTCGCCGACCTCACCAAGCGCGCGGGCGTCAACCGCTCGACGTTCTACGAGCACTACACGGACGTCCACGACCTGGCCGTCGCCGCCTGCACCTCGACGTACGAGCAGTTGGTGGCCGCGGCGCCGATTCCGCACGGCACGCTCGGGCCCGACGGGGAGCCGCTGGCCAATCCCATGCCGGGCCTGTTCGCGCATGTCGCCGCGCACGCGCCCCTCTACCGGGCGCTCCTGTGCGACGAGGGCAGCGCCCGGATGATCAACCACCTGCTCCACCACATCGCCCTCGCGGCCCGCAGCAGCCTGACCCCGGTCGAGGAGAGCCCCTCAGCCGGAACCCCGTCCGCCGAGACACCCCACGACCCGGTCGCCGCGTTCCTCGCGGGTGCCGTCCTGGGCACGGTCATCGACTGGCTGCGGCGGGACTGTCCCGGCACGCCCGAGGAGATCGGCGCCGCGATCTGGCCGTACGCCCTGGCCTGTGCGGAGGTGGCACCCATCACGGATCGGCGGGGTCCGGCTCAGCCGGGGACGTTGGGCTCGTACTCGTTGCGCCCCCACTCGGAGTCACCGAGCGGGTAGTTGTACGCGGGCCGCCCCACGTTCCCGCTGGTGCGGAAGGGGTTGCCCTGGTCGTCGATGCGGACCACACCGCTCTTGTCGCCGCTGGACCACTCCAGCTCCAGGTACCAACTCACGTTGTGCGCCTTGGCGTCGGCGAAAACGTAGAAGACCTCGGGGTCCGACTCGCTGACCTTGTACGGGAAGTCGCGCTGGCCCGCCTTGGGCGAGGCCGAGGGCCGGCCGGCGTCGAGGTCCACCCCGAACGACGCCGTGCCCACCCCGCCACCGCAGCCGACGCCCATCTCGAAGTCGTTCCAGGCGAGCGGGGCGCTCTTGTCCACCACCCGCACATGCAGCGACTCCAGGACGACCGTGGCCTTCCCGGTGCCCTGCACGGTCAGCGCGAGCATCTGCTCCCCGGCGGCGACCCCGCCGAGCGCCTTGACCCACCCGCGCGCGTCCGGCTCGGACGGGGGCGGCGGCACGGTCTCGGGCTTCTGGTTGATCAAGTAGTGCTGGCTGCACGGGTCTTCCCACTTGTACGGATCGACCGCGACGGTCGGCGCGGTGGCCCCGTCCTCGACGGCGCCGCCCACCGCCCCGCTGCTCCGGGAGGCGGAGACCGAAGCGGTGGGACCGCCGCTGCGCGAGGCGGACGGCGAGGGCGACTCGCTCTTCGCGCCGGTCGGCTTCGTGGGTGCGGGACCGTCGCTCGGGGATTCGGAGGCGGCGGCCCCCACGGACTGCTTCCCGCCGCGGTCGTCCTGCTTGCCGTCGGGCACGAGGTTCACCACGAGCGCGGCCGCGGCGACGGCGGCGACCACGGCGGTCCCGGCGAGGACGACGGTACGGCGACGGCGGGCCGGCGGACGGGGATCCTCCGGGGGTATGCGCCGGACGTCGGGAACGTCTCCGGGAGCCTCCTCGATGGGAGCGGCCTCGCCGGGAGCTGCCTCAGCGGGAGCCGCCTCGCGCGGAGCTTCCTCGGCGGGAGGTTTTTCAGCTGGAGCGTCCTGGGCGGAAGCGTCCTGGACGGAAGGGGCCTGCGCGGCGGCAGCCGTCTCGCCCGGTTTCTGCCCGCGCCGGGCGTCCGCGAGGATCCACTGCCGGTGCAGCTCCACCAGCTCCTCGGGCGTCGCCCTGCACAGCCGGGCGAGCCGCTCCACGGGCGCGTAGTCGGTCGGTACGGCGTCCCCGTTGACGTACCGGTGCAGCGTGGACGCGCTCATGTGCAGCCGCTTCCCGAGCACTCCGTAACTGAGCCCGGAACGGTCCTTCAGCCGGCCGAGCAGCGCCGGGAAGTCGTCGCCCGTCACCGTTCCTCCCTCTCTCCACGTTCCGGCCCGTCATTCCAGGCGGAGCTTGTTCCCACAGGTCAGAGCGTTCCAGGCGTTCCAGCGTTCCGGATGTCCCGGCGGTGGTGGCGGCCGGGACGGATCACGCCACAAGCTCTGGTCATCCAAGCACGCCGCTCCCGGCACCCGGTCGAGCGGCCCGCATCGCAGACCCGTACCGCAAACAGGGGATCACATGTCCACTCGTAACAACCGTGCCCGCATGCTCGCCGCCGCCGCGATCGCGGTCGCCACACTGACACTGACCGCCTGCAACGACGGCACGGGCACCAAGGACGAGGGCGCGGCCGGTGGGTCCACGTCCACCTCCGTGCCGGCGGCATCCGACGCGTCCCCGTCCAAGGCGAGCGGGGGCACGTCCTCGGGGGCGGGCAAGTCGGACTCCGCCGGGAAGGACTCCACGGGCGGTACGACGGGTTCGAACGGGACGTCGGGCACCTCGGGCTCGTCGGGGTCCACCGGCTCCAAGGCGTCGACCTCCGGCGGCTCGAAGACCTCGACTTCCGGCGGCTCGGACGACTCGGGCTCGCGGCTCAAGCCCTGCTCCCCCTCCGCCACCCGGACGACGGCCACGGCGGTCTCCCGCCCGCTGAACCACCTCCTGCTCACCGTCACCAACACCGGTTCGAAGAACTGCGACCTCGTCTACTACCCCGCCGTCCAGTTCCAGGACGCCCAGTCCGTCCCGCCGGTCATCGAGGACTCCCAGCCGCAGGCCGTGGTCACGCTGGCGCCCGGTGAGTCGGGCTACGCGAGCGTCCTGCTGTCGGCGGCGGACGGCAGCGGCTCCAACGGCTACACGGCCAAGTCCCTGGCGGTGTACTTCAACACGGACGCGACCGCCGCCGCCCACCCGTCGCTGCCCTCCAAGGGCGTCTACCTCGACGACTCGATCAAGGTCACGTACTGGCAGGCGAACATGGCGGACGCCCTGAACTGGTGACCGCGGCGGCTGCCGGTGACCTCTACCAGGTCACCGGCAGTTCGTACACGCCGTAGACGATGCCGTCGTCCTTGAACGGGACCTTGTCCAGGCCGGTGGCCAGGCGCAGGGTGGGGACGCGGCGGAAGAGGGTGCCGTAGACGATCTGCAGTTCCAGGCGGGCCAGTTGCTGGCCCAGGCACTGGTGGATGCCGAAGCCGAAGGCCATGTGGCGGCGGGCGTCGCGGTGGACGTCGAGGCGTTCGGGGTCGGGGAAGACATCGGCCTGCCAGTTGCCGGTGGCGCCGGGGATGATGACGCCCTCGCCGGCCCGGACGAGCTGCCCGCCGATCTCCAGGTCCGCCAGGGCGAGGCGGCGCTGGCCGGTGTGGACGACGGTGAGATACCGCAGCATCTCCTCGGCCGCGCTCGCGAGGACCTTCGGGTCGTCGGTGTCGCGGACGATCGCGAGCTGGTCGGGGTGTTCCATGAACGCGAGGGCGCCCAGGGCGATCATGTTGGCGCTGGTCTCGTGCCCGGCGCCGAGCAGCAGGATGCCGAGCATGGCCGCGTCCGTGCGGCTGAGGTCTCCGGCCGCCATCCGGGCGGCGAGCTCGGAGAGCATGTCCTCGCCGGGGTCGGCGAGTTTCGCGTCCAACTGGCGGTCCAGGTACTGGAAGAGCGCGCCGAAGGCGGCCCGCACCTCCTCGGCCGGCACGTCCCGGCGCAGCCCCACCTTGCTGTTGCTCTGGAAGAACTCGTGGTCGTCGTAGGGCACTCCGAGCAGTTCGCAGATGACCAGCGAGGGCAGCGGCAGCGCGAGCGCCTCCACCAGGTCGACCGGTTTCGGACCGGCCAGCATCCGGTCGACGAGTTCGTCGGTCATCCGCTGGATCGCGGGCCGCAGGGCCTCGATGCGCTTGACGGTGAAGGGCCCGGTGACCATCCGCCGGATCCGCGCGTGCTCGGGATCGTCCATGTTCAGGAAGGACGGCGGGGTCTTGGACGCCGTCTCCCGGAACGCCGCGTTCAGGTACGGGAAGCCCACCCGGGTCGTGTCGACGCTGAGCCGCTGGTCCCCGTAGAGCGCCCGCTGGTCCTCGTACCGGGTGACGAGCCAGTGCGAACTCCCGTCCCACAGACGCACCTTGGAGACCGGCCGCTCGGCGTGCAGCCGCAGCATCTCCGGCGGCGGCGCGAACGGACACCCGGCCGCCCGGGCCATCGGATAGTCGGGAACGGCCGCGTCCACGGTGCCGTCCAGAACATCGGTCATGGCACTCCTCATGGTGGGGGGAACGGAGTCCCCGCCATGCAAGCGCACGAACCTGACAGGTTCCGGTCGGGAAGCTGACGGCGGGCGGATTGGCGAGATCGGGGGCCGCGCGGCACACCCTTCACGGCATACGGCGGACCGAGTCGGTCTCCTCGGCCGCGACGCGCTCCGCCGTGCGGGCGAAGGCGGTGATCTCGGGGCCTGTGGTCCGCGGGAGCCGGCCGAGGGCGAGGGTCGTCGGGGGCAGGTCCTTGACGGGGACGGCGGTCACCTCGCGGGTGAGGCGGTCGGTGGTGCCCGAGCCGGCGACGGTGATGAGGCGGCCGAGTGCGACCCGGTCGAGGATCTCGTCGAGGCCCATCGGCGGGCAGTGCTCCAAGTAGGCCGGTTCCTGGCGGAGTTCGGTGGTGGTCACCGCCGCCCGGTCCGCTAGCGGGTGGTCGCGCGGGAGCAGGGCCACGGGGTCCTCCACCGCGACCTCGGTGGTGTGCAGGCCGGTGAGGTCGTCGCTGTCCGCGCACAGCAGGGCGAGGTCGGCGGTGCCGTCGCGCAGGGCGGCCGACCGGTCGTGGGTGAAGACGAGTTCGGGTGCGGGGCCGTCGTGGGAGCGCAGGATCCGCGCGAGCAGGCCCGTGCCGGTGCCCGGGCGGACCGCGAGGACGAACCGGGTGGGCGGGACCGCCCGCCGCGTGCGTCGCACCGCGGTGTCCAGGGCGTCGAGCAGACGACGGCACTCGTCGAGGAAGACCAGCCCCGCGGGGGTGAGTTCCACGCGCCGGCTGGTCCGCTCCAGCAGCCGGACGCCCATGCGGCGCTCCAGCCGGGACACCGCCCGGGACAGCGGTGGCTGCGCGATGCCGAGCCGCTCCGCCGCGCGGCTGAAGTGCAGTTCCTCGGCCACGGCGACGAAGTAGACGAGCTCCCGGGTCTCCAGGCGATCCATACCCCCAGGGTATCGCTCGGTGCGGAAACGATCATGGCTCTTCGGGTGGGTGCGCTGGTCTGCTGGAGACCACCACGAGGAGAGGAGTCCGCCCATGGACGACGAGCGCGAGGTCGCCGAGGTCATGGCCCGCTACGTCCGGGCCACGGACCGGCGCGACGGCAGGACGCAAGGTGCGCTGTTCACCGACGAGGCGGTCGTGCAGACCTACACCAGGACGGGACCCGACAGCTACGAGCCGCTCGGCGAGCCCCTGATCGGCGGGGCGGGGGTGGAGTACGGGGTCACGCACCACATGGCCCCGCACCCGGAGGGCGGTTCCAGCCACCACCTCACCGCCGACCATCTCATCGAGGTCGACGGCGACCGCGCCCACCTGAACGCCCACTTCGTCGTCTTCTCGGTGCGGGCCTTCACCCGCCCGGCCGACGGCTGGCCGGCCGGTGCCTTCGGCGCCCAGGCCGACATCCGGCCGATCGAGTCCGGGTACTACGACACGGACCTGCGCCGCCTGGACGGCGAGTGGAAGATCGTCAAGCACAGCGTGCTGCTGGACATGCCCTACGCGGTTCCGGGCGCCTGATGAAGGCCGTGCTCCACCGCCGCTGACGCCCTCGCCCCCACGCACGGGACCGGGCCCGCCTCCGTCTTGCGGAGGCGGGCCCGAAGCGGTGTCGGTGGAGTCGGCGGTCGCGTCAGACCTCCGTCGTGTCCTTCGTGTACGACGTCGTGGCGGGGGCGGATCCGGTGGTGGGCGTGTGCTCCGGGCCGCCCTCGCTGAGGCCGAAGCGGTTGTGGAAGCGGCGGAGGAAGCCGGGGGCGTACCAGGCCGTGCGGCCCAGGAGGCGCATCGCGGCGGGGACGAGGACGCCGCGGACCGCGAGGGCGTCGATGAGGACGGCCAGGCCGCTGCCCAGGCCGAACATCTGCATGAAGCTGATCTTGGCGGTGCCGAAGGCGAAGAAGCTCACCGCGAGCAGGAAGGCCGCCGCGCTGACGATGCGTCCGGTGTGGCCGAGGCCGTCGGCGACGGCGGTCTCGTTGTCGGCGCCCTGGTCGTGGAGCTCCTTGATGCGGCTGGTGACGAACACCTCGTAGTCCATGGACAGTCCGAAGGCGATGCAGAACATCAGGACCGTCATCGACATCTCCATCGGCTGGGCCGTGAAGCCGAGCAGGGAGGAGAAGTTGCCGTCCTGGAAGATCCAGGTCATCACGCCGAGGGTGGCCGCCAGGCTGACCGCGTTGAGGAGCAGGGCGCGCAGCGGCTGCACGACGCTGCCGGTGAAGAGGAAGAGCAGGGCGAAGGTGGTGAGGGCGATCAGGGCGATGGCGATCGGGAGCCGGCCGCCGATGGAGTCCTTGGAGTCGACCAGTACGGCGTCCGTGCCGCCCACCAGGGGGTGGGTGCCGGCCGGCGGGGTCAGGGCCCGCACCTGCTCGACCAGGTCCTGGGCCGCGTCCGACTTCGGGGTGAGGGAGCTGACCACGCTGAGGCGCTGCGCGTCGGGCAGGCCGAGGGAGGGGGCGGCGGGGCCGGTCGCCTGTCCGCCGGTGTAGGTGCCGGTGCTGGTCTCGACGCGGACGACGCCCTTGAGGCCGGAGAGTTCGGTGGCGTACGACTGCAGCGGGGCCTTGCTCACGGGCTGGTCGATGACGATGTTGAGGGCCGCGTCCTCGCTGCCGTCGAAGTTGTCCCGCAGGGCCGTGGAGACCTGGCGGCTGCCGGCGTTCTCGGGCAGGACGCGCTCGTCGGGGGTGCCGAAGGTGATGCCGAGGAGCGGGCTCGCGGCGACCAGCAGAACGGCGAGGACGGGGAGCGCGGTGAGCGCGGGCCGCCGCATGACGGTACGGGCGAGGCGGCCCCACAGCGGGGCGCGGGAGCCGGACCGGCCGGGCTTCGCCCACGGCAGCCGTCCGCTGTTGACCCGGTGGCCCAGGACGTACAGCAGGGACGGCATCACGAACAGGGTGCTGAGGGCGGCGATGGCGACGACCCCAACCCCGGCGAAGCCGAAGGAGCGCAGGAAGTACTGGGGGAAGACCAGGAGTGCGGCGAGCGCGGCGGCGACGGTCGCCGCGGAGAACGCGACGGTACGGCCGGCGGTGGCCACCGTGCGCCGTACCGCGTCCTCGACGCTCGTCCCCATCGCGAGCTGTTCGCGGAAGCGGCTGACCATCAGCAGGGCGTAGTCGATCCCGAGGCCCAGGCCCAGCGCGGTGGTGAGGTTGGTCGCGGTGTCGGCGACGCTGGTGACGCTGCCGAGCAGGAAGAGCTGGGCGAAGGAACCGACCACGGCGATGATCGCGATGGCCAGCGGCAGCAGCGCGGCGACCACACTGCCGAAGACGAACAGGAGCAGTACGAGGGTCAGCGGGATGGCGATGGACTCGGCCAGGACGAGGTCGTCGACGACCTGCTTCGACAGCTCGCTGTTCACGGCGGCGCCGCCACCGGCCTCGACCGTGAGCGTGCCCCCGTCGGCGTCGCCGGTGTAGGCGTCGAGGATCTCGGTCGCGTTCTCCTTGCGCTCGGTCTCGTCGCCGGTCACATGGGCCAGCACCATCGCCTCGCGGCCGTCCCGGGAGAGCAGGGCGGGGCTGTCGGTGTCCCAGTAGGAGACGACGTTGGTGAGCGTCTTCTCCTTCTTCAGGTCGGCCACCAGGCTCTGTCCGCCGCGGGTGGCGTCGGGGGCGTCGGCGCGGCCCTCGTCGGCCCGGACCAGCAGGACCAGGTTGGTCTCCCCGCCGAACTTGTCGTCGATGACCTTCGCGGCCTTGGTGGACTGCGAGGCGGGGTCGTCGAAGCCGCCGCCGAGCAGTTTGCCGAAGGCGCCGGCACCCAGCACGCCCATGAGAGCCACGGCCACGACGGCGACGACGAGGACCAGTCGGGACCGGCGTATCGCCAGTTCGGCCAAGCGTTCAAACACGGCGTTCTCCTCAAGACGGGGTATCTGGATGGTTATTTGCTCTCGGGTTCGTTAGAAGTTGTAACGCATCGACGGAAGGAGTGTCAATAACCTTCGTGATAGCCTCTAACGAAACTACGTGGGAGTTGAGGGAGAGCAGGTCGCATGGCCGGAGCAGGGGCGACGACACCGCGCGAGCGCTACCGCGCCCAGGTGCGTGCGGAGGTCAAGGAGCGGGCCTGGGAGCAGATCGCCACGGCGGGCGCCTCCGCGCTCTCCCTCAACGCGATCGCCAAGCACATGGGCATGACCGGACCCGCCCTGTACCGGTACTTCGCCAATCGCGACGAGCTGATCACCGAGCTGGTCAGGGACGCGTACCGGAGCCTGGCCGACGGGGTGGGTCAGGCGCGGGCCGCGGGCGCGGACGTGGTGGGGCTCGCGCACGCGCTGCGGGAGTGGGCGCTGGCCGATCCGCACCGGTACTTCCTCGTGTACGGGACTCCGGTGCCCGGGTATCACGCGCCCGACGACATCACCATGATCGCCGCGGAGATCATGGGGCATCTGCTGGGCGCGCTCAACTCCCTTGAGTCACCTGCGACTTCGCCGGCCGCTCCGCTCGACGCCCACCTCGCCGACCACCGCGACTGGGCCCGCGGCCACCCCGCTCCGCCCGCCGTGCTCCACCGGGCCCTGACCTTCTGGACCCGCCTGCACGGCATCCTGTCCCTGGAGCTGGCGGGCCATTTCACCGGCATGGGCTTCGACCCCGCGCTGCTCTACGAGGCCGAATTGGCCGACCTGCTGGGGAGTTCCGGGTCGGTCTGACCGGGCGGTGAAAGGAACCGGCCGCTGCCGGACAGGACGGGTCGTGGAATCCATGACGGAAGAGGAAGCGCGCCAGAAGCAGCGAGCGCGCTTCGAAAGACTCGCGCACGTGGTGGCGGAACCGCTGCACCGGTATCTGCTGCGGCGGGCGCGCCCCGACCTGGTCGAGGACATCCTCGCGGAGACGATGCTGGTGCTGTGGCGTCGTATCGACGACGTCCCCGGCGCCGGGACGGATTCCGTGCCGGCGCCCGACGACGTACTGCCGTGGTGCTACGGCGTGGCACGGGGCTGTCTGTCCAACGCCCGCCGTGCGGACGGGCGTCGGCTCCGGCTGATGGAGCGGCTGATCCGGACGCAGGAGGCGCGGCCGGCGGCCGGGGACACCGATCACAGCGACCTGCACGCCGCGCTCGACACCCTCGCGACGCTGGACCGTGAGGTGCTGCAGCTGTGGGCGTGGGAGGGGCTCGCGCCTCGGCAGATCGCGGACGTCACCGGGATGACCTCCAACGCGGTCAGCATCCGGCTGCACCGGGCGAAGAAGAAACTCGCCGCGCAGTTGGGGCGAAAGGACGTCGAACGGTCCGGACACAAGACAGACGAAGGAAGGAGCAGTCAGTGAACGACGAC
>NZ_JBSFLV010000129.1:0-25726 GCF_053599215.1 Streptomyces sp. NPDC001002
GGAGCAGACCGTCGATGCCGGCCTTCCGGGCGGCGGCGTGACCGAGAAGGTCGACCTTGGCCCGAGTCGGGGCTCCGGTACGGGACTTGGGCACCCGGGGCGCGATCAGGCCGTCCCGCAGGGATTTGGGGGCGACCAGGAGGCGGCGGTAGGTCTCGCGGCGCGAGTAGCCGGAGAGCCGGTTGAAGAGGTCGGAGAGGTCCGCGCCGACCTGCGGGTCGGCCGTGAGCAGGCCGAGGTCCTCGTACAGACGGGCCGTCTTGGGGTGGTAGTTGCCGGTGCCGACGTGGCTGTAACGCCGTAGCGTGTCGCCTTCCTGGCGGACCACCAGGGACAGCTTGCAGTGGGTCTTCAGGCCGAGCAGGCCGTAGACCACGTGGCAGCCGGCTTCCTCCAGCTTGCGCGCCCACTTGATGTTGGCGTGCTCGTCGAAGCGGGCCTTGATCTCGACCAGCACCAGGACCTGCTTGCCGGACTCGGCGGCGTCGATCAGCGCGTCGACTATGGGGGAGTCGCCGGAGGTGCGGTACAGGGTCTGCTTGATGGCGAGCACGTCGTCGTCCTCGGCGGCCTGCTGCAGGAAGGCCTGCACCGAGGTCGAGAACGAGTCGTAGGGGTGGTGCAGCAGCACGTCCCGCTTGCGCAGGGCACCGAAGATGTCGGGTGAGGAGGCCGACTCGACCTCGGCGAGATCGCGGTGCACACCGGCGACGAACTTCTGGTACTTCAGCTCGGGCCGGTCCAGGCGGTGGATGCGGAAGAGGCCGGTGAGGTCGAGCGGACCCGGCAGCGGGTACACCTCGGCCTCGCTGATCTTCAGCTCGCGCACCAGCAGGTCGAGCACCTCGCGGTCGATGGACTCCTCGACCTCCAGGCGCACCGGCGGACCCAGGCGGCGCCGCATGAGCTCCTTCTCCAGCGCCTGGAGCAGGTTCTCCGCGTCGTCCTCCTCGACCTCCAGGTCCTCGTTCCTGGTCACCCGGAAGGCGTGGTGCTCCAGCACCTCCATGCCGGGGAACAGCTCTTCCAGATGGGCGCCGATGACGTCCTCGATGGGGACGTAGCGGCCCGGGGAGCTCTCCAGGAAGCGGGACAGCAGCGGCGGCACCTTCACCCGGGCGAAGTGGACACGGCCGCTGACGGGGTTCTGGACCCTGACCGCGAGGTTGAGCGAGAGACCCGAGATGTACGGGAAGGGGTGCGCGGGGTCGACGGCCAGCGGCGTGAGGACCGGGAAGATCTGGTGCCGGAACAGCGTGAAGAGGCGGGCCTGCTCCTTCTCGGTCAGCTCGCTCCAGCGGACCAGGTGGATGCCCTCCTCGGCGAGCGAGGGGGCGATGTCCTCCTGGTAGGCCGCGGCGTGCCGGGCCATCAGCTCGCGGGAGCGGGCCCAGATCATCTCCAGGACCTGGGTGGGCTGGAGCCCGGAGGCGGAGCGGGTGGCCACACCGGTGGTGATACGGCGCTTGAGTCCCGCCACCCGGACCATGAAGAACTCGTCCAGGTTGCTGGCGAAGATCGCGAGGAAGTTCGCCCGCTCCAGGAGGGGCGTGTTCGGGTCCTCGGCGAGTTCGAGGACGCGTTCGTTGAACGCCAGCCAGCTGCGCTCCCGGTCGAGGAAGCGGCCCTGCGGCAGCTGAGGCCCGTCGTACGGCGACTCCTCGTACTCGTCGAGGTCGGCGTCGATATCGGGTTCCAGGTCGGATACCGCGGCGGACACCGTATGGGGGCGGTGCGCGGCTATGGAGCCCACGGAGGGCTGCGCGTGCTGGACCTGTGCCTGGGGGTTCGGCTGACTCATGGACCCATTCTTCCGCGCCACCGGCCTTACGGGCGCGTCGGAAGCGGCGGGCGGGAGTACGGCCAAGGGCTGCTGGGCGTCCCCGTTGCCCGCGGTCGCCTCTGGGGGCGGCGAAGGCTCTGGCACGGTGGGCGTCATTGGCCGAGCGTCGCAAGCCCGTCTGAACCGTTGGTTACGGCGACATGGCGTGCGGGATATCGCGAGGCGGCTCCCGAGCGTCTACGTCGGCCGCCGCGGCGTAATGGCCCGCTGACAGCCGCCTTCGGAGGATACGTACGTCCCTCCCCCCGTGGAAGGGACGTACGCCAACGGGGGAATCAGGCCGTGCGGCGGCGGAGTGTCCAGAAGGCGGCCGCCGTGCTCAGGGCGGCGATCGTGAGGAGGATGCCGGTCTCGATCAGGTTCATGGGCCAGAAGTGGGACGCGGGGTGCTCCCCGGAGCCGGACGGCTCCTGGGGCCACAGGTCCGTGCGGTGTTTCTCCAGGTACTGGTTGAGCGCGATCATCACGGCGACCGACACGGCCAGGGCGGGCAGCACGCGGGGCAGCAGGAGCGCGGTGAGGGTGCCGACCGCGAGGGCGCACAGGCTCCAGGCGACCAGGGCGGGGCCGCGGGCGGCGAAGGCGTCGTTGAAGGTCCAGTCGTCGCCCGCCAGGTCGCGGTGCGCGGCCCAGGCCCAGCGGAAGACGAACACGAACAGCGTGCCGCCGATCGTGAGCACCAGCGCCGGCACCGCGAGTTTGGCGGTGAGCCAGCGGGTGGGGGTGATGCCCTGGGTCCAGGCGAGGCGGGCGGTGCCGCTCTCCAGTTCGCGGCCGATCAGAGAGGCGCCGGCCCAGGCGGCGACCGCCCAGAAGCTGTAGTACGCGAGGGTGCTGACCCAGCTCAAGGACCCTGCGTAGTCGCTGCCCGGGAGGAAGGTGGGGTCGCAGGAGCGGCTGATGACCCGGCAGCCGTTCAGGTCGGCGCGCAGGGTGTCCGCCGTGACCTCGGTCAGCCACACCAGGCTGCCGACGGCGGCGAGGATGAAGACGGTCCACACGATCAGGGCCGTGCGGTGCAGGCGCAGCACCAGGCGGGGCAGACGGGCGCGGGTCGGGCCGGTACCGGGGAGCCCGGCGGCGGCGGTCATGACGCGGTCCGGTGCTTGAGCAGGCGGAAGACGACCAGGGTGAGCAGGGCGGCGAGGACCAGGAGCAGGCCGGAGGCCATGAGCTGGAGGGGCCAGAAGTGGGATTCGGGGTGGTAGTCCTTGTAGAAGGAGACGGCGTGCAGCTTGGCGTAGAGCTCCATGCACGAGTACGAGAGGTTGCTGCCGCAGTACGGGTCGGCGATACGGTCCCCGCCCGAGGTCAGCAGGCCGGAGGCGGTCGTGATGCCCGCGCCGGAGGGGCCGTTGTGGCTCAGGTCGGTGACGCGGGTGACCGTGGGCCACAGGTGGGGCATGGTCAGCTGGGTGGCGGTCCACGCGAGGGCGGTGAAGCACAGGCCACCGACGAGTGCGGCCAGTGAGCGTTTCGCGACCAGGCCGATGAGCGCGCCGGCGAGCAGTCCGGCCAGGGCGAGGGCGACCGGCAGGGGACCGTTGGCGTAGAAGGTCTCGAAGCTGGACCAGGACTTCGCGCTGCGGATCCGGCCGTCGCCGGCGGACCAGGCGCGGTGGTGCAGCAGGGTGAGCAGGCCGGTGCCGGCGGTGACCAGGGCGGCGGGGGCGGCGAGCTTGGTGGCGAGCCAGTGGGTGGGGCGGATCCCTTGCGTCCAGGACAGCTGGGCTGTGCCGGTCTCCATCTCGCGGCCGATGAGGGCGGCGCCGGACCAGGCCGCGACGGCGAAGGGCAGGACGAGGACGGCCCAGGTCGTGTAGTTGTACACGTCCTTGTAGCGGAGGATCGCGTCCTGGTCGTACGAGCAGGGGGTGCCGGGCTTGCAGGCGTAGTACTGGCGCCAGGCGTCCGCGGATGCGTCGGCGAGGGGGCCTCCGAGCCAGAGCAGTGCGGCGGCGAGTACGACGATGACGGCGACCCAGGTCCACAGGGCGGGTCGGTGCAGCCGGACGAGCCACCTCAGGAGGCGGGGCGATGCGGGGTGCCCGGCGTTGACGGGAACGGAGAGGGCGGTCATATCGAGGCCTTCGTGTGGTGGGGCGGGGTGGAGGTGGACGCACTCTCGGCCTCGGCTCCGCCATCGGCCTCGAAGCCCCCACCCGCACCACCCGTGCGGGTTTCGTTGTCGGGTGCGGGTGGCCCCTGTGGGGCGCAATCGCCGTCGGCGGCCGCGGGCGTGAGGGCGAGTTCGGCCTCGGCTCCGCCATCGGCCGGTCGGTTCCCACCCGCACCACCCGTGCGGGTTTCGTTGTCGGGAGCGGGTGGCCCCTGTGGGGCGCAATCGCCATCGGCGGCCGCGGGTGCGAGGGCGGGTCCGGCCTCGGCTTCGCCATCGGTGGCCGCTGGTGTGAGCGCGGCTTCAGCCAGGACGCTGCCGGCAGATGTCCTCATGCCGCCGCCCTCTCCTGCTGCGCTCCCGTGCTGTCCGTCGCCCCGGGGTTGCGCAGGTAGGCCAGCACCAGTTCCTCCAAGGATGGTGTGGTCGGGTGCAGGTCGGTCGGGATCGGGCCCGACTTGCTGATCAGGGCCGTGAGTTGGCGGCCCGTCGTGCGGGACTCGATCACCGTGTGGGGAGTGAGGGGTGTGGCCGCCGGGCCCGACACGCGGGCGTGGGCCGTCAGGACCTCGTCTATCTCGCCGGCCAGGCGGACGCGCCCCGCGCCGATCAGGAGGACGTGGTCGCAGGAGCCCTCCAGTTCGGCCACGACGTGGGAGGACATGACGATCGTCGTGCCGTGCTGGGCGGCCTGGGACATGAGGACGCCCATCAGGTCGTGGCGGGCCAGCGGGTCCAGGTCCGCCATCGGTTCGTCCAGCAGGAGCAGGTCCGGGCGTTTGGCCAGCGCCAGGGCCAGCGCCACGCGCGTGCGCTGGCCGCCCGAGAGCGCGCGGACGCGGGACTTCGGGTCCAGGCCGCCGTCGGCCACGATCCGCTCGCCCGTCGCCGCGTCCCAGTGGCCGGGGTTGAGGTCGGCGCCCATCCGCAGCGTCTCGGCGACCGTGAGCTGGGAGTACAGCGGCTTGTCCTGGCCTACGAAGCCGACCCGGGCCCGCGCCGACGCCGGGTCCGTGCCGAGGACCCGGATCGTGCCCTCGGTCGGCACCAGCAGCCCCGCGGCGAGCGCGAGCAGCGTGGACTTGCCGGCGCCGTTGTGGCCGACGACGGCGCAGACCCGGCCGGCGGGCAGCTTGAAGGCGCAGCCGCGCAGTGCCCAGGCGGGGGTCAGCCGGGCCCGGCCGAAACGCTTGCCCAGATCGGTCGCCTCCATGGCGAGGCCTGCGGTGTCGGTCATGCGGGGTCTCCCTGGAAGTGCTTCTCGAGTACGGCGGTGAAGAGCGCGGCCATGTCGTCCCGGTCGAGCCCGGCCTCGCGGGCCTTCTCGGCCCAGGCGTCCAGCTCGTCGCGGAGCGGGGACTCGGCGGCCGGGGCGGTGCCCAGTGAGCGCCGGACGAAGGTGCCCAGGCCCCGGCGGGCCTCGACCAGGCCCTCGCGCTCCAGCTCCCGGTAGGCCTTGAGGACCGTGTTGGGGTTGATGGCGGTGGCCTCGACCACCTCGCGTGCGGTGGGCAGTTTGTCCCCCGGTTCCAGCAGGCCGAGACGGAGGGCCTGCTTGGTCTGCTGAACGATCTGGACGTAGGTGGAGACGCCGGAGCGCCGGTCGATGCGGTACTCGACCACCCGTTCCACCACCCTTTCACTAATTGAGTAGTGAAAGGGTGGTGGGGTGGAGGGTGCCCTGTCAAGCCCGGCCCGAAAACGCGGTCCGACAACTTCGACAACGGGGTCCGACAACGGGGTCGGAAAAACACGCGTGGTTTCGTGAACCGGACGGGACGCCCGGTGCGAAGAGGAGACGTGAGCGAAACGAGAAGCGACGCGGAGCTGCTGCGGGCCATCGCCGCGGACGCGGACCGGCGCGCCTTCGAGGAGCTGTACCGCCGGTACGCCCCCTGGCTGACCGCCCGGCTGCGCGGCCGCTGCGCCGACGCCGGGGTCGTCGACGACGTCGTACAGGAGACGTTCCTCGCGGTGTGGCGGGGCAAGGCCCGTTATCGGGAGGAGGCCGGCAGCGGCGACGCGGCCGGGTGGCTGTGGCGGATCGGGTCGCGGCGGCTGATCGACGCGCTGCGCGGCGACGGGGCGCGCGGCCGGCTGCGGCAGGCCCTGTCCCGGCTGCGCCACCGCGACGAGGCGTCCGCCGAGGAACGCGTGCTCGCGGGGGTGGAGCACGGGGACCTGGCGGGCGCGCTCGTCCGGCTCTCGCCGGAACTGCGGGCCGTCCTCCAGGCCACGGTCATCGACGGGCTGACCACCCGGGAGGCGGCCGTCCTGCTCGGGATCCCGGCCGGCACGGTCAAGACGCGGGCGATGCGCGCCCGCAAGCAACTGCGGGAGGCGCTGGCATGACATGGCATGTGGATGCCGAGGACCTACGGGCCTACGCCCGGGGCGAGTTGGCGCCGCCCCTGCTCTGGTCCGCCGACACGCACCTGACCGGGTGCGCCGAGTGCCGGGGCGTGCTCGCCTCCGTGAGCGAGGGCGTGGACGCCGGCTGGGACCGTATCGATGCCGAACTCGACGTGCCTCGACCGGGCCTGTGGGAGCGGCTGTTGGTGCGGGTCGGGGTCGCCGACCACACCGCGCGGCTGCTCGCGGCCACCCCGGTGCTGCGCCGCTCCTGGCTCGCGGCCGTGGTGTTCGTACTGGTGGCGACCGTGGGCATGGTGTACGCGGTCGGCTCGCCCACCGCGTTCCTCGCTCTCGCGCCGCTGCTCCCGCTCGCCGGGGTCGCGCTCGCCTACGGGCCTGTGCTGGACCCGACGTACGAGATGGCGGTCGTCTCGCCCGTGCACGGGTTCCGGCTGCTGATGATCCGGACGGTCGCCGTGCTCGTCACCGGGCTCGGGCTCAACCTCCTTGCCACGCTGGCGCTTCCGGCCTACGGGCTGCGCGCGCTGGCCTGGCTGCTGCCCGCCCTCGCGCTCACCGCCACCGGGCTCGCGCTCACCCCGCGGCTCGGGCAGGTCCTCGCGCCCTCGCTGGTCGGCGGGGTGTGGATCGGCCTGCTCGTGCTCGCCCGGGCCGACGGCGGACCGCTCGTGCAGTTCACCGCCGCCGGACAGGGCGTCGCCGCCGCGGTGGCCGCCCTCGCCGCGGGCCTGCTCTTCCTCGCCCGCGACCGCTTCGACCTCTTCTTCTCCAGGAGTGCCGCATGACATCGACCGTCTCCGCCTCGGGGCTCAGCCTCCACTACGGCGGTACCCGCGCCCTCGACGACGTGTCGCTGCGGCTGACCCAGGGAGTCACCGGGCTGCTCGGGCCCAACGGGGCCGGAAAGACCACCCTGTTGAGGGTGCTGGCCACCGCCGTGTCCGCGGACCGCGGCGCCTTCACCGTGCTCGGACACGACCCGTCCAGTGCGGCCGGGCGCCAGGAGGTGCGGCGCGTGCTCGGCTATCTGCCGCAGACGCCCGGCTTCCACCCGGACTTCACGGCCTTCGAGTTCGTCGACTACGTGGCGATCCTCAAGGAGTTGACCGACCGGACCGCCCGCCACCGCGAGGTGCGGCGCGTGCTGGACGAGGTCGACCTCGCCGACGTGCGCGGCAAGCGCATCAAGAAGCTCTCCGGCGGTATGCGGCAGCGGGTGGCGCTCGCCGCCTCCCTCGTCGGCGACCCCGGCTTCCTCGTCCTTGACGAGCCGACCGTCGGCCTGGACCCCGAACAGCGCATGCGGTTCCGGGAGTTGATCGCCCGGGCCGGCGAGGGGCGGACCGTGCTGCTGTCCACCCACCAGACCGAGGACGTGGCGATGCTCTGCCACCGCGTGCTGGTCATGGCCGCAGGCACCGTCCGCTTCGACGGCACCCCCGCCGAACTCACCGCGCGGGCCGCCGGACACGTCTGGAGCAGCGCGGAACGCGACCCGGGAGCGAAGGCGGGCTGGCGCACCGGCGTCGGCTCCTTCCGCAACGTCGGCGACCCGCCGCCCGGCGCTGATCTGCTCGAACCCAGCCTGGAGGACGGCTACTTGCTCACCCTGGACGGCATGAGCGCGGAGGTGGCGGCGGCATGAGCGCGGTACTGACACAGGAGGCCCCCGCGGCCGTGCGGACCCCGGGTCCCCGCCGCAGCTGGGCGGCCACGCTCGCCCTCGCGCTGTTCGAGGCGCGCCGACTGCTCCTCCGTATCCCGGTGTTGGTGGCCTTCGCCGCCTACATCGGCTGGACGGTGTGGCGCGCCCCCGACTTCGAGGACGGCTACCCCGCCCTCCAGGACGTCGACCGGGCCACGCAGGGCGCCCCGCTGCTCGTCGCCCTCGCGGTCCTGCTCTCCGTCAACCACGCGGTGCTGCGCTCCAGGCGGTACGACACGGAACGCCACTTCGAGGTCCTCGTCCTGGCGCCCGCGTGGCGTACGGCGGCCCACGCGCTGTCCGTCGTCGCCGCGGCGCTGGTCACCGCGCTGGTCGTGCTCGGCCAGTTCGGCTGGGCCGCGCTGCAGTCGGGCGCGGTCGGCGGCGGCTCGCCGGGCGAACTGCTCGTCGGACCGCTGACGGTGCTGCTGTTCGGCGCGATCGGTGTGCTGCTGGCCCGGCTGCTGCCGTCGGCCATGGCCGCGCCGATGGCCATCGTGCTGCTGCTCTTCCTGTTCGTCGCCGGGGCGTTCCCCGCCGGGGACGGCGAGCGCGGGATGCGCTGGCTGGCGCCGATCGTCAGCGAGTCGAGCAGCAACATCCTCCCCTCCGACCTGATCGGCCGCCCGGCCGCCTGGCACGCCCTCTACCTCGCCGGGTTCGCGCTGACCGTCCTGATGCTCGCCGTCCTGGTCGGCGCGCCGCGCGACTGGAAGGTCGGTGTGGCCACCGCCGGGGCGCTCGCCGTCGCGGTGACCGGCGGTGTCGCGCAGACCGCGGACCTCCCCGGCCGGGTGCAGGCGGCCCGTGAACAGGCCACGAACGCCCCGGAGAAGACGCAGAAGTGCGTGGAGCGGGACGGTTCGACGTACTGCGCCTTCCCGGAGTGGACGGCACGGACCGCCACCTGGGCGAAGGCCGCGGACCGGGTCAGGTCCCTGGCCGGCGGCACCGCCCACGACCAGCCGCTCGTCGTACGGCAGCGGATCGAGGCCCGCTACGGCCTCCAGGCCGACGGCGCGATCGACCCCGCCGCCGCACCCCACCAGGTCACCGTCGGCACCGCCTGGGGCGGCAACCGCGTCCCCGAGTTCTCGGCCGCCGTCGCCGGTGTGCTGGTCGCGGGCGACGAGAAGGCGGCGAGTTCGATGTGCGACGGCCGCATGGTGACCGTCATGTGGCTCGCCCTCGCCGGACAGGACGACCCGCTGCAGTCCATGCGCAACGTCCGCCTCGACGACAGCGTGTCCGGCTCCGCCATCGTGGTCTCCCAGACCGAACCGCTGTCCATGGGCGCGGCCCAGACGACGGTCGTCCGCGAACTCCTGGGCAAGCCCCGCGACACGGTCGCCGCCCAAGTGAAGTCGCACTGGACCGAGTTGACGTCCCCGAAGCTGACGTCCGCACGCGCCGCCGAGCTGCTGGGCGTGCCGGTACCGAAGGAGAAGGACGAGAAGTGCGAGTCCTGATACGGGAGTTGGCGCTCCCCGTATGGCGGTCCCTGCCCTGGCGGGCCCTGTTGGCGAGCGGCGCGATGGCCCTGCTGCTCGCCGCGATACCCCGTATGTCCGACGAGCCGTCGACCTGGCTCACCGTCAACCTCCTGCGCACCGCCGCCCTGGTCCTCGCCCTCGGCCTGGCCTTCGTCCTGGACGACCCGGCCCGGCACACCACCGCCGCGGTGCCGGTACGACGACCGGTACGGGCCGGGCTGCGGCTCGCGCTGGTCGCCCCGGTCCTCGCCTCGTGGTGGACGGCGGTCCTGCTGCTCGTGCCGTCGTCCGTCCGTCCCCCGGTCGGCGACATCACCCTGGAAGCGGGGGCGGCCTTCGCCCTCGCGCTCGCCGGAGCGACGGCCGCGATCCGGTTCACGGACCAGGCGGAACCGGGCCAGGCGGTCGCGGCCGGCCTCCTGGTCGTCGCGATCCTCACCCCGCTGCTGCTGCCGGAGAGTTGGGCGCTGTTCGTGGCGGTGGAGGACAAGAGGTGGGCGGCGGCGCACGAGCGGTGGGCGATGGTGCTGGCGGGGGCGGTGGTGGTGTGGGGGGTGTGCATGCCGGAGCGGATCAAGCACCGCTCCGCATCCCCCGTTCTCCAGTGACGCTCACGTCTCCGTGCGGTACATCAAGTCCGTCTCGTACGTGACGAATCCCAGCCGCTCGTACACAGAGACCGCCGCCTTGTTGTCCGCGTCCACATAAAGCATCGCCGTCGGCAACGCCTGACCCGCGAGATGGCGAAGCCCGATCGTCGTCAGGGCCTTGCCCAAGCCCCCGCCCTGCGCCCCCGGCCGCACCCCGACCACGTACACCTCACCGAGCCCTTCCTCCGCGTGGACCTTCGTCCAGTGGAAGCCGATGAGTTCACCGTCGCGGAAGGCGAGGAAGAACCCGGCGGGATCGAACCACGCCTCGGCCATCCGGTCGTCGAGATCCCGCTGGGTGAGGGACCCCTGCTCGGGATGGTGGGCGAAGGCCGCGGAGTTCACCGCGAGCCAGGCCGAGTCGTCGACGCCGGGCCGGAACGTCCGCACGGTGACCCCCGCGGGCAGCACCGGGTCGGGCAGGTCCAGGTCGGTCAACGGCCGCCGCATCTGCCGCAGTTCACGGAAGAGGGTGAGCCCGAGAACCTGCGCGAGGTGCCGCGCCGCGGAGTGGCCGCCGTGGGCCCACACCCGCAGCCGCTTGCCGGAGGCGCCGAGCAGTGCCGAGCCCAGCGCCCGCCCGTGCCCGTGGCCGCGGTGCGCGGGGTGCACGACCAGCTCGGCGGCCGGCGCCTCCACCGGGTCGGTGTCCTCCAACTGCGCGTAGCCCACGAGCTCGTCGCCGACGCTCAGCAGCAGATGGGTCACGCCCGAGCGCTCGCCGCCGCGCAGTTGGAGCCGCCCCTGTTCGGACACCGCCTGCTGGCCGTCCCGCCGGGCGGCCTCGGCGAGCAGCGCGAGCACCGCCTCGGTCTGCTGCGGGGTGAGCGCGGTGAGGTTCTCGATGGTGCGGGCCCGGTCGGATCCCGCGGTGTCGTCGCTGGTCATGCGTACGAGGGTAAGCGGAGGTACCGGCAAAGTGGCCGCAAAGAGAAGGGCAAAGGGAAACCAGGATGTAACCCGGAAACCCCTGTCGCGCTACGCGCGTTGACCCTAGGCTGCGCCCGGACGGGCCACTACCTCAGCAGACCCACAGGGGGGCGCATGCCAGCCACTTCCCAGCCGTACCCGCGCCGCAGACGGGCGTACCGACTCCTGACCGCGGCCGCCGCGCTCGCCACCGTCGGTGCCCTCGGAGCGACGGTCCCCGCGGACGCGCACGACAGCGGGCACGGTCACCACGGCAAGCCCAAGCCGAGCCGCTACCAGGACGTGCAGCTGCTGTCCTTCAACGACCTGCACGGCAACCTGGAGCCCCCGGCCGGTTCATCGGGCCGGGTCACCGAACTCCAGGCGGACGGCACGACGAAGACCATCGACGCGGGCGGTGTGGAGTACCTCGCCACCCACCTGCGCGAGGCCCGCAAGGGCAACGCGTACTCGGTGACCGCGGCCGGCGGCGACATGGTCGGCGCCTCCCCGCTGATCTCGGGCCTCTTCCACGACGAGCCCACCATCGAGGCGCTCAACAAGCTGGACCTGGACGTCACCTCGGTCGGCAACCACGAGTTCGACGAGGGCGCCAAGGAACTGGGCCGCCTGCAGAACGGCGGCTGCCACCCCACCGCGGGCTGCTACACGGACAAGAAGTTCAAGGGCGCCGACTTCCCCTACCTGGCGGCCAACGTCCTGGACGAGAAGACCAACAAGCCGATCCTGAAGCCGTATTACGTCTGGAAGAAGAAGGGCGTCAAGATCGGCTTCATCGGCGTGACCCTGGAGGACACCCCGGGTGTCGTCTCCGCCGAGGGCGTGAAGGGCCTCAAGTTCAAGGACGAGGTCGAGACGATCAACAAGTACGCCAAGGAGCTGCAGAAGCAGGGCGTGAAGTCGATCGTGGCGCTCATCCACGAGGGCGGCCTGCCGGCCTCCGGCGCGTACAACTACAACTGTGACGCCTCGGGCGCGGGCAGCGGTATCTCAGGACCGATCGTGGACATCGCGAAGAACATCTCGCCGTCGGTCGACGCCCTGGTCACCGGCCACACGCACGCCGCGTACGTCTGCACGGTCCCCGACCCGGCGGGCAACCCCCGCATGGTCACCTCGGCCGCGTCCTTCGGCCGCCTCTACACGGACACCACGCTCACCTACGACCGTCGCACGGGTGACATCGCGCGTACGTCGGTGAAGTCGGCGAACCACGTGGTCACCCGGACCGTCCCCAAGGCGGCCGACATGACCAGCCTGATCAGCAAGTGGGGCACGCTCGCCGCCCCGATCGGCAACCGCGCGATCGGCTACATCTCCGCCGACGTCCCGAGCACCGGCACCGAGTCCCCGATGGGCGACCTCATCGCGGACGCGCAACTGGCGCACGGCAAGGCGCTGGACGCGGAGACCGACCTCGCGCTGATGAACCCGGGCGGAGTCCGGGCGGGCCTGACCTACGCGACCACGGGCGCCGAGGGCAACGGCGTGGTCACGTACGCCGAGGGCTTCACCGTGCAGCCGTTCTCCAACACCGTGAACCTGCAGAACTTCACCGGCGCCCAGCTGATCCAGGTGCTCAAGGAGCAGGTCAGCGGGACGAACGCGAGCGCGCCGAAGATCCTGCAGCCGTCCGCCAACCTGGCCTACACGCTGGACCTGACGAAGACCGGCGCGGACCGGGTCGTCACGGACTCCATCAAGCTGAACGGCGCGGCGATCGACCCGGCCGCCACCTACCGCGTCGCCACCAACAGCTTCCTGGCGGGCGGCGGCGACGGCTTCACCACGCTGGGCCAGGGCACGAACGACCTGGTCGGCGCGGACGACCTGACGGCGCTTGAGCAGTACCTGACGGCCAACTCGTCGGCGAGCAGCCCGCTCGTCCCGCCGACGCCGAACCGGATCACGATCGTGCAGTAGTCTCTCGCTCCACCTGCGAAATCTCCGAAGGCGACCGCGTTTCCCGACGCGGTCGCCTTTCGCATGTGCGGCATAAAACCTGTGTGAGTGGGGGTTCGGTTCCGGGTTTTCTCTAAGAGTTTATATTCAGAGGCAACTCCTATCTATCCTTATTGAGGTCTAAGGCGGAAAGGCTTTTTTGGCTTCGGAAATGCCGTAGTGTTTTCCATGTCGAGAACGAACGACACCACGGAATCCGAACCGAAGGAGAACGTCATGAGCTTCCACAAGATCACCCCCGTGAAGAAGTCCCACAAGCCCGCCCCGGCCCCGAAGAAGCCCGCTCCGAAGAAGCCCGCTCCGGCCCCGAAGCGTCGCCCGGTCGGCCACAAGTAAATTCGACATAAGAAATCCAGGGAGGGAATTACATCATGAGCTTCCACAAGATTGTCCCGGTCAAGAAGCACCGCAAGCCCGCCCCGGCCCCCAAGAAGCCGGCGCCGAAGAAGCCCGCCCCGAAGCGCCCCGTCGCGCACAAGGGCTGAGTTCCGCCACGAGGCGGGGTCACCGGTCGGAGAGTCGCCCGACCGGGGCCCCGCCTCGGCCATGTCCGGCGCCGAGTCCGCCGTAGGAAAGGGAGTTGTGGACCATGAGGGAAGTGCGTGAGGCCTTTCGGCGGTTCTGGCCGCTGACCCGCGGTGATCGCGGATGGCTGCTGGTGATCATCGGGTGCGTGGTGCTGTCCGCGCTCGCCGAGACCGCGTCGATCCTGCTGTTCGCCGAACTCACCGACAACGCCCTCAAGGCCGGTTCGCTCTCCGCGTTCTGGGGCCCGGCCGGCGCCTGGCTGGGCGTGGCCGCGCTCGGCGCGCTGGTCGGCTATCTCGGCAACTCGCTCGCCACCTGGACCGCGGAGAGATTCGTCCTGCGGCTGCGGGCGGGCGTCTTCCGGCATGTCCAGGACCTGCCCCCCGACTTCTTCCAGAAGCACCGCCAGGGCGACCTCGTCGAGCGGCTCACCGGTGATGTCGAGGCCATCGAGCAGATGGTCGTCTCCGGTGTCGTCGGCACGGTCTCGGCCCTCTTCTCGGCGGTCTTCTATTCCTGCGCGGCCCTCTATCTGCGCTGGGACCTGGCCCTGGCCACCTTCGTCCTGGCGCCCCTTTTCCTGCTCGCCGCCCGCCGCTTCTCCGGCCGGATCCGCACCGCCTCCCGGGACGAGCGGGTCGCCGACGGCGCGATCACGTCGGTCGTCGAGGAGTCCCTCGGCAACGTCGTCCTCACTCAGGCCTACAACCGCCGCCGCGACGAGGAGAAACGGCTCGACGTCGAGGCCCGCGCCTGGATGAAGGCATCGGTGCGCGGGGCCCGACTGAGCGAGTTGTACGAGCAGTTCGTCGAGGTCGTCGAGACGGTCTGCGTGCTCATCGTGATCGGCCTCGGCGTGTGGGAGATCTCCGCGGGCCGCATGACGCTGGGCCAGCTCCTGGCCTTCGCCGCCTTCATCGGCTACCTCTACCCGCCGGTCCGCAGCCTCGGCCAGCTCGGCCTCACCCTCACCGCCGCGACGGCCGGCGCCCAGCGCCTGAACGAGATCCTCGACACCCGCCCGGCCGTCGCCGACCCCGCCGAACCGGTCGCCGAGTGGCCCGTGCAGGGCTGGGTCGCCTTCCACGACGTCTCCTTCCGCTACCCGGAGTCCCTGCGCGCCTCCCTGCGCGATGTGACCTTCCGGGCGAGCCCCGGCGAGCTGGTGATCGTCACCGGGGCGAGCGGCGCCGGCAAGTCGACCCTGTCCAAACTGCTGACCCGCTTCTACGACCCCTCGCAGGGCGTGATCACCCTGGACGGCGTCCCGCTGCGCGACCTGCGCCTTGAGTTCCTGCGCGAGAAGGTGGCGCTGCTGCCCCAGGAGACGCTCATCCTGAACGGCACGATCCGCGAGAACATCGCCTGCGGCCGCCCCGGCGCGAGCGACGCGGAGATCGAGCAGGCGGCCCGCGAGGCGGCGGCGCACAACTTCGTCACCGCGCTGCCCGAGGGCTACGACACCCACCTCGCCCCCGGCACGGCCGCCCTCTCCGGCGGCCAGCTCAAGCGCATCGCCATCGCCCGCGCCATGCTCCGCTCCGCCCCGGTCCTCGTCCTGGACGAACCGACGGCGGGCCTGGACGCGGTGGCCGCCCGCCAAGTGGTGCAGCCCCTGCGCAAGTTGATGGCGGGCCGTACGACGATCATGATCACGCACGATCTGAGCCTCGCGCCGGACGCGGACCGCATCGTGGTCGTCGACCGCGGCCGGCTCGTGGAGTCGGGCACCCACAAGGAACTGCTGGCCGGCGGCGGCGCCTACGCGAGCCTGGCCGAGCCGCTGCCGGACGCGGTGGCGGACCTGCCGCCGGCGGCGGACGAGACGATGATCCTCAGGTGGTGACCCGCAGGGAGTAGCCGAGTCCCCGTACGGTCTGGATGAGCCGCGGTTCGCCGCGGCTCTCCAGTTTGCGGCGCAGGTACATCACGTACACGTCCAGCGTGTTGGACGTCGGCTCGAAGTCGAAGCCCCAGACGTCCTTGAGGATCTGCGACCGGCTGAGCACCTTCGCGGGATGCCGCATCAGGTACTCCAGGAGCAGGTACTCGGTCTTGGTGAGCCCGAGCGGCCGGTCGCCACGGGTGACGGTCCGAGTCCGCAGATCCATCGCGACATCCTCATAGTCCAGCCGCTGATCCTGCTTCGGACCGGCGACGGTCCCGCGCGGGGCGCGGCGCAGCAACGCCCTTACCCGGGCGAGGAGTTCCTCGGTGGCGAAGGGCTTCATCAGGTAGTCGTCGGCGCCGTTGTCGAGGGCGACGATCCGGTCGCCGACCGCGTGCCGTCCGGTGAGCATCAGGATCGGGACCATGCACCCGGAGGCGCGGATCCGCCGCGTCGCGGCCAGCCCGTCCAGCTCCGGCATGGTCACGTCCATCAGCACGAGGTCGGGCTCGCCCTCGGGCACCCCGATCAGGTCGAGGGCGGCCCGGCCGTCCCCCGCGAGGACGGTCTCGTACCCCTCGAACCTCAGGAGCCGCCCGACCCCGTCGCGCACGGCCTCGTCGTCATCAGCCAGCAGAATCTTCCGTGCCATTCGAACACGGTGGGGCGGGGGGCTGTGGCGGAGCTGGCAGAAGGATGTGGCTCAGCAAAGAGACCGCACGTTCGGGTGAGGTGAGTACGGAGGCGACACCAAGGGGCCATGACGGGACTATGGTGGCGCCATGGCTGAGAACACGACCATTCAGGTGTCCCGGCAGGCCCGCGATCACCTGGCCCAGGTCGCCAAGGAGCGAGGGATGACGCTGGGCCAGCTCGTCGAGCAGCTGGCCTCGGAGCAGCCGACGGCGGAGCAGATCGCGGAGCGGGTGGCAGCCGACCGGCAGGTGGTCCGCGAGGTGATCGGCCTGGACATCAGTGACGAGGAGTTCGACCGGGCGCCCGACGTCCTGGGGAACATCTACAAGATCGCGGCCGAGAAGGTCCGGCCGGCCAAGGGCACGGCCGCGTGATCGTTCTCGACACCGGTGCCACCAGGGCGCTCGCGGACGGGCACAAGACCTTGAACCTGCTCGCCGCGAACATGGCCAACACCCCCGGCGACGTGCTTCGGATTCCCGCTCTGTGCCTCACACAGGCGGAGTCCGAGGACGCCGACGCCGCGCGCAGGGTGCTCGCCTTCTCGTCGGTCGTCGTCGACCCTCTGGACACCGTCTCCTCGGTCACGGTCGGCACCATGATCCGCGACGGGTTCGGCGGTCCCGACACCTGCCACGCCCTGTACTGCGCGCTGCCGCGTGCCGAGTTCACGGGTATGTCGATCCTGCTCACCACTCGCGTGGAGGCCTACCCACCGGGTGTGGGCACCGTCGACGTCGATTCCCCCGGAATGCTGGGCTTCTACTGAGATGGACTCTCCGGCGGCGGTGTCGGCGCCCCCGGCACCCGTACCGTAGCCACCGTGCCGCCGCCCGGCGCGCGGGACAGGGTGACCTCGCCGCCGGCCTGTTCGATCGTGCGGGCGACGATGGACAGGCCCAGGCCCGAGCCGGGGAGGGCGCGGGCGCTGGGGGAGCGCCAGAAGCGGTCGAAGACGTGCGGGAGTTCCTCGGCGGGGATGCCGGGGCCGTGGTCGCGGACGGTCAGGACACCGCGGCCGAGCTGCACCTCGATCGTGCCGCCCTCGGGGCTGAACTTCACCGCGTTGTCCAGGATGTTGACCACCGCCCGCTCCAGCGCGGACGGCTCCGCCCGGACGTACCAGGGCTGGAGGTCGGCGTTGATCGTCAACTCCGGCCCCCTGAGCCGCGCCCTGCGCAGCGCGGCCTCGACGGTGTCCTGCATCGACACGTACTGCACGCGCTCGCCCCGCTGGCCCTCCGACCGCGACAGTTCCTGCAAGTCGCCGATCAGGGAGGCCAGTTCGGTCATCTGCGCCTTCACGGAGGCGAGCAGCGCCTTGCGGTCCGCCTCCGGCAGGGGGCGGCCGGTCTCCTCGCTGCGGGTGAGGAGTTCGATGTTCGTACGGAGGGAGGTGAGCGGGGTGCGCAGCTCGTGCCCGGCGTCCGCGATCAGCTGCTGCTGGAGCTCACGGGAGCTGGCCAGCGAGGAGGTCATCGAGTTGAACGAACGCGACAGCCGGGCGACCTCGTCCTCACGGTCCTCGTCGACGGGGATCCGGATGCTCAAGTCTTCCGTACGGGCCACGTGTTCGACGGCCTCGGTGAGCTTGTCGACGGGCCGCAGCCCTGCGCGAGCGACGGCAAGTCCGGCTGCGCCGGCGCCGAGTACTCCGATGCCGGAGACAGCGAGCAGGATCAGGGCCAGTTCGTTGAGCGTGGACTGCGTGCCCTCCAGCGGGAACGCGTACAGCACGGCCACATCTTGGACCACGACCTGCTGGCCGGCTTCGTTGAAGGTCACCAGGGGGACCGTCAACACCCGCACGTCCTTGCCGGTGGTGTCGGTGCCGTTGTGCAGCGCGCCGACTCTGGCGGTCGGTTTCTTGGCGATGCTCGTGTCGGCGCCGACGACCTTGACCGTGCCGGGCGAGTCCGAGGGGACGCAGGACTCGCCGTTCGACTTCACCAGCTGGAAGTAGTACTCGGACGGCGCGCGCAGCCCGGTCCCGTCGGTCGTCGACGGAGCGGTCTGGTTGCAGTTGCTGATGGCGTCCATGACGCTGCGCTGCTGCGGCCGGACGGCCTGCGCCTGAAGCTCGTTGTCGATCTGGTCGTACAGCTTCCCCTGCACGATGAACCAGCACGTCACCGAAACCGCCGCCACCGCGAACGCGACCGCCGCGGCGACCAGCATCGACAACCGGGCCCGGATCGGAAGAGCCCGGAACCGGCGTAGGACCTTCTTCACTCAGCCCCACCCTGCCGCAACACGTACCCCACTCCACGGACCGTGTGCACCAGCCGAGGCTCACCCCCGGCCTCCGTCTTCCGGCGCAGGTACATCACGTACACGTCCAGCGAGTTGGACGACGGCTCGAAGTCGAAGCCCCAGACCGCCTTCAGGATCTGCTCCCGCGTGAGCACCTGGCGCGGGTGCGCCATGAACATCTCCAGGAGCGTGAACTCCGTCCGGGTCAGCTCCACCGGCCGCCCCGCCCGCGTCACCTCACGCGTCGCCAGATCCATGCGCAGGTCCGCGAAGGTGAGCGCCTCGTCCTCCTGGGCGGCGCCCGCGGCGGCGGCGTAGGAGCTGCGCCGCAGCAACGCCCGGATGCGGGCGAAGAGTTCGTCGAGTTCGAAGGGCTTGACGAGGTAGTCGTCGGCGCCCGCGTCGAGGCCGGTGACGCGGTCGCCGACCGTGTCGCGGGCGGTCAGCATGAGGATCGGAGTCGTCGTGCCGGCGCCCCGCATGCGGCGTGCCGCGGTCATGCCGTCCATGCGCGGCATCTGGATGTCGAGGACGACCAGGTCGGGCTGGTAGGCCGTGGCCTTCTCCAGCGCGTCCGCGCCGTCCACGGCGACCTCGGTGTCGTACCCCTCGAAGGCGAGGCTGCGCTGGAGTGCTTCGCGCACGGCCGGCTCGTCGTCGACGATCAGGATGCGCTGGGGGTCACGGTCGCCATCGGCGGGGCTCATGGGCTTCGGATTCCTCGGGTGCGGTGGGACGACATGGGCTGATTGTCATCAGCCTCGCATGTTTCCCTGCGGGCGCGTAAAGGGCGGAGCGGGACGGATCTCAGCCGCGGGCCGCCGTGCGGCGACGGGCCCGGGCCGGGGCCGTGGCCCGCCGTCCGGCGCCGTGCGCGACCGCCACCTCGGGGGCCCGGGCGGCCGGTGCGTGCAGTTCGTACGCCACCGCGAGGGCGAGGCCGAGGTCGGTCGCGCCCGTGGCGGCGCCGGTGTGCGAAACCTGCTGGATCTTCATGACGTACTCCCTGCTGGTTGCGGTGGTACGGGCGGTACGGAGGGGTGCGCGAGGTCAGCTGTCGCTGCCGCCGGCCCGCAGTGTGGCCAGGTCGGCCTTGACGGTGTTGATCGGGATGGCGAAGCCGAGGCCGACGCTGCCGGCGTCGCTGGAGGTGGCCGACGAAGCGGCCGAGTACATCGCGGAGTTGATGCCGATGATGTTGCCGTTCGCGTCGATCAGCGCGCCGCCGGAGTTGCCGGGGTTGAGCGAGGCGTCGGTCTGCAGTGCCTTGTAGGTCGTGGTGGAGGAGCCGGTGTCGCCGTTGAACTGCTGGCCGCCGAACTGGAAGGGCCACTGGTCGCCGCCCTGTCCCTGACCCTGGCTCTGGCTCTCGTCGGTCGAGACGGTCACGTCCCGGTTGAGCGCGGAGACGATGCCGCTGGTGACCGTGCCGGTCAGGCCCTCGGGGGAGCCGATCGCGACGACCTGGTCGCCGACCTGGACACCGTCGGAGTTGCCGAGGGTGGCCGCCTTGAGGCCGGAGGCGTTCTCCAGCTTGATCAGGGCGAGGTCCTTCTTGCTGTCGGTGCCGACGACCTTCGCGGTGTAGCTCTTGCCGTTGCTGGTCTGCACCTTGATGGTGGAGGCGCCGGAGATGACGTGGTTGTTGGTGACGATCTCGCCGTTGCTGGTGATGATCACGCCGGCGCCGGTGGACTGACCGGCGTTCGAGGTGGCGGTGATCTCGACCACGCTCGGGCTGACGGTCGCGGCGATGGTGGCGACGTCACCCCGCTTGCTGGACGGCACGACGCTGGTGGTGGTGGAACTGGTGGCGACCGTGTCGCTGCCGGTCAGCTCCTGGATCCCGTAGGCGGTACCGCCACCGACGGCCGCGGCCACGATCGCGACGGCGGCCAGCAGGGCCAGCGGCCCCCGGGTCCGCTTCTTCGCGTGCGGCGCGGCCCCGCCCGGCTCGGCGGGTACGGCGGTCATGACGGCCGTACCGCCGCCGTTGCCGTCACCGCCGTGGCCGGCACCCGCGCCCTCGGCGGTGAAGTCGGCCGGGGCGGCGGCGTGCGAGGACTGGGCGGGCCAGACCGTGGTGCCGGGCTCGATGGTGACCGGCTCCACCGGAGGCTGCGCGGCGGGCTGCTGCTGAACGGGCGGCTGCGCGGGGGGCGGCGGCCACTCCGGGTTCACGGGGGAGGAGGCGTGCTGCTGGGGGTACGCGTTCTGCTGCTGCTCGCCCTGGTACGGGTTCTCGTACTCGCCGCTTCGGCGGAGGCTCTCGGTCATGACAATGAGCATGTCGCCCGACCATGAGAGCTCCCTGAGTGCCCGCTGAGAAGCCCGGCAGAACCTCGTATGCCCGATATAAAGCCCGCTCAGGCACCAGGAAGGGCTCTCTCAGAAAGCCTTCATACAGGCGCGGAAACCCCTTGTGCGGCCATGAGAAAGCCTCAGCCGGTCAGGCCGCGGCGCACCCGCACGACCGTCGCGTCACCAGCCGCGAGGGGAACACCTTCAGCCGCTCGCGCCGGGAGCCCGCCACCCGCAGACCGTCGTCGAGGACGAGGTCCACGGCCGCGCGGGCCATCGCCGAGCGGTCCGACGCGATCGTGGTCAGCGGCGGGTCCGTCAGGGCCGCTTCCTTGATGTCGTCGAAGCCGGCCACGGCCAGCTCGCCCGGCACGTCGATGCGCAGTTCGCGGGCCGCGCGCAGCACGCCGATCGCCTGGTCGTCGGTGGAGCAGAAGATGGCGGGCGGGCGGCGGGGTCCGCCGAGGATCTCCAGCGCTATCCGGTAGGCGTCGTAGCGGTTGTACGGAGCCTCGAACAGCCGGTCCTCGGTGTGCTTGCCGGCCTCCTCCATCGCGCGCCGCCAGCCCTCGACGTGGTCGGAGACCGGGTCGCCGACGGCGGGTGTCTCGGCGGTGCCGCCCATACAGGCGACGTACTCGTAGCCGTGCTCCAGGAGATGGGACACGGCGAGGTGGGCGCCGCCCAGGTCGTCGGTGACGACGGCGACGTCGTCGATGGCCTCGGGCCGCTCGTGCAGCAGGACGACCCGGGCGTCCCAGGCGTCGATCTCGGCGGCCGCGTTGTCGTTGAGCGCGTGGCTGACGAGGATGAGCCCGGAGACCCGCATCCCGAGGAACGCGCGCAGATAGTGGACCTCGCGCTCGCCCACGTAGTCGGAGTTGCCGACCAGCACCATCTTGCCGCGCTCGGAGGCGGCCTGTTCGACCGCGTGCGCCATCTCGCCGAAGAAGGGCTGGCGGGCGTCCGGGACGATCAGGCCTATGAGGTCCGTGCGCCGCGACGCCATCGCCTGGGCGACTCGGTCGGGTCGGTACCCCAGCTCCTTGATCGCGGCGAGTACACGCTCGCGCGTGGCCGGGGCGACCGGCCGGGGTCCGTTGTTGATGACATAGCTGACCACGGCAGTCGACGTACCTGCCAGCCGCGCCACATCATCCCTGGTTACCTTGGCCACGCGCGGAGTCTACGCGGAGAGACCCGCTCTGGGCAGGGCGTGAGGAAGCTTGCCTCGCTGCTCCCGGCGCCGGGAGCGTCCCCGGTGGAGGGACCATGCCCTGCCCACGCCTCCGCTACGCCTCGACCTGGACCTCGGTGTCCGAAAGGGCGGGCGTCTCGTCCGGCTCCTCCGCCTTTGCCCGGGCCGCTTTCGCCTTGGCCTCCTCGGCGGCACGGTCGACCTTCTCGGGCGTAACGAATCGATAACCCACGTTCCGGACGGTCCCGATCAGCGACTCGTGCTCGGGTCCGAGCTTGGCGCGCAGCCGTCGTACGTGGACGTCGACGGTCCGGGTGCCACCGAAGTAGTCGTAGCCCCACACCTCCTGCAGCAGCTGCGCGCGCGTGAAGACGCGGCCCGGGTGCTGCGCGAGGTACTTCAGCAGCTCGAACTCCTTGAAGGTCAGGTCGAGGACCCGGCCCTTGAGCTTCGCGCTGTACGTCGCCTCGTCCACGGAGAGATCGCCGTTGCGGATCTCCATGGGGGAGTCGTCGTTGACGATCTGCTGGCGGCCCATGGCGAGCCGGAGCCGCGCCTCGACCTCGGCCGGACCGGCCGTGTCGAGGAGCACGTCGTCGATGCCCCAGTCGGCGGTGACGGCCGCGAGGCCGCCCTCGGTGACGACCAGGATGAGCGGACAGCCGGGGCCGGTCGACCGGAGCAGCTGGCACAGGCTGCGCACCTGGGGCAGATCACGCCGGCCGTCGATGAGGATGACGTCGGCACCGGGGGTGTCGACGAGAGCGGGGCCCTCGGCCGGGGCGACCCGCACGTTGTGCAGCAGCAGTCCGAGGGCGGGGAGCACCTCCGTCGACGGCTGGAGGGCATTGGTCAGGAGCAGCAGAGAACTCATACGTCTGGTTCCTCCTCGGTCCCTGCGAGGACGTGTGTCGTGCAGCACAGCTGTTGCGATCCCGAGGGCCCTGTATCACCTGCGGCCACCTGTGGTTTCCCGAGGTTTCCCGCTTCGTATACAACGCTTCCGAAAGCACAAAAGGACCCGGGGGCTTCGCTGCCCGAGTCCTCTGCCGAGCAGAATAGCCCACATGAGCACTGGTCCGGCAGGTCATGTGGCACCATCCACCATTCGTCCGAACTCTGAGACGATCAGACGTACACCTTTGCGGACGTTTCTGCACACCGACGACGGCGTGACGATCGATTCCGTATACGACCCGTGTACCTCCGTATACGACGCTTCCACGCCATCGTCCGTTGATCTCGCGTTCGTCGTGGCCCACGGTTTCACGGGCGACGTGGACAAGCCGCACGTACGTCGGGTGGTGGACGCGTTCGCGCAGTACGCGCCCGTGGTCACCTTCTCCTTCAGAGGGCACGGGGCGTCCGGCGGGAGCTCCACCGTGGGCGACCGCGAGGTCCTCGATCTCGCGGCGGCGGTCGCCTGGGCGCGCGAACTCGGCCACGCGCGCGTGGTCACCGTCGGCTTCTCGATGGGCGGTTCGGTGGTGCTGCGGCACGCGGCGCTGTACGGCGGCAAGGACGGCGAGGGTGACGTGGGAGCCCCGGACGGTTCGGGGCGCACGGGGCGCACGGAAGCGCGTACGGACGCGGTGGTTTCGGTGAGTGCGCCGGCCCGTTGGTACTACCGGGGCACGGCCCCCATGCGTCGCCTGCACTGGCTCGTGACGCGTCCGGAGGGCCGCCTGGTCGGCCGCTACGGCCTGCACACCCGCATCCACCACCGCGAGTGGGACCCGGTCCCGCTCTCCCCGGTCGAGGCGGTCCCGAAGATCGCCCCGACCCCTCTCCTCATCGTGCACGGCGACCGTGACGGCTACTTCCCGGTCGACCACCCCAGGATGCTGGCCGAGGCCGCCTCCGGCCACGCCGAGCTGTGGATGGAACCCATGGGCCACGCCGAGCACGCGGCCAGCGACGAGCTGCTGGCCCGCATCGGGGACTGGGCCGTCGCCGAGGCGGGCTAGCCTGACGGGGTACACAGCCGAGTACACAGCCGATCGACAGAGGAACCGGTATCCGGATGCCAAAGGTGACGGTGCGCTATTGGGCCGCCGCGAAGGCCGCGGCCGGGGTGGCTGAGGAGCCGTACGACGCGGGCACGCTCGCCGAGGCGCTCGACGCCGTGCGCGAGCGACACCCCGGCGAACTGGCGCGCGTCCTGCGCCGATGCTCGTTCCTCATCGACGGTGACCCCGTGGGGACCCGCGGACATGAGACGGTACGGCTGGCCGACGGCGGCACGGTCGAGGTGCTCCCGCCGTTCGCAGGAGGGTGACGATGACCGACCAGCCGTACGACCCGAGATACCAGGGCTACGACCCGTACCAGCAGCAACCCCAGCAGGAGCAGCCGCAGCAGCAGTGGCCGGGCCAGCAGGGCTACGAGGACCCGCACGCGGCCCAGCAGTACACCCAGCAGTGGCAGGGCCAGACCTGGGAGACACAGGTCCACCAGCCGGTGCCTCCGGCGGCCCCGGCGGACACGGCGTACCTGCCACCCCAGACACCCCCGGCCCACGGCTCGTACGACAACGGCTCGTACGGCAATGGGTCCTACGGCAACGGGTCGTACGGCGATCAGCCCCAGCCCTGGCAGCAGGCACCGATGGCAGCCCCCGCGCCGGCCCCCGCCCCCGAACCTCCGGCGGCGGACGCCCCCGCGGCCGCCTACGGCCCGGCCACCGTCGCCGGCAACGCCCGCATCACGGACGCCCAGCGCGCCCGCCTGGAGGGCCGTTCCCCGATCATCGACCCGGGCATGCAGCCGGCCGGACTGACGGCACTGCTGGGCGTCCTCCTCTCCGCCACGGCGGCAGCGGGCTCGTACGCACTGCTTCTCCCCCTGATCGCCCTCCAGGGCGTGACGGCGGCGGGCTGGTTCCGGCTGAACGGCATGTGGCCCGCCCGCCAGGGCATCGCGCTGGCGTTCCTCGGTGCGCTCGTGGCGGACGTGGCCCTGCTGGCGGCGGGCCGCGAGAACGGCCCGGCCGCGATCCTGGGCACCCTGGGCGTCTGGGTCCTGCTCTCCCTGGTCCTGCAACTCCGCTCCCACGCCGACCCGGACGAGCGGATGTACGGCCTGATGGCGGGCGTCGCCTCGGCGGCCCTGGCGATCATCGCGACCGGCTACCTCGCGGCGGACCCGGAGGCGGTCACGGTAGGAGCGGCGGCGGCAGCGGTGGCGATCCTGGCCCGAGCCCTCCCCCTGCCGACCCCGGCTTCCCTGATCGTCTCGCTGCTGGCCGCGGCCGGCGCGGGCATCGCCATGGGCGGTCTGACGGACTACGGCGCCAAGGGCGCGCTCCTGGGCGCGGGCGCGGCGGTCTGCGCCCTGATCGGCCACCGGGTGGCGGCCTACGACTACCCGTCCCGCTTCGTCCACTTCACAGCGGGCGTGGCTCTGCCGCTGGCGGCCGCGGCACCGGTGGTGTGGGTGCTGGGACGGGCGCTGGCGTAGTCAGGGACGGCGTTTCTTGCCGTCCAGCTCGTCCCACCAGTCGTCCGACTTGGGGTCGCCCGACGGGTCGTCCCACCAGCGGTCGTCGGGGCCTCGCCGGTTCGCCACCATCGCGGCGACCGGGGGGATGAGCATGGCGACCACGCACATGCCCACGGCGACCGGCACGGACCACAGACGCACGACGCCCCAGGCCAGGACGAACAGCCCGATGCACGTGCCCATCATGGCGAAGTAGACATGACGCCGTCGTGCCAACATATGTCCAGCGTAGGCCTGAACGGCGCGGAGGGCCTCCTGGGCGGAGATCGAGCGGCAGTCCGGG